>NZ_FZOC01000001.1:610595-807066 GCF_900188225.1 Humidesulfovibrio mexicanus
GGGCTCGGCTGCAGCGAATTCCAGGGCTATCTGTTCAGCAAGCCCCTGCCCGCCGTTGACATGCAGACGCTTCTGGGGCAGTCGGACCCGTTCCCCCTGCCCTAAGCACCTTCGCACAAAGGACCGCCATGCCGTTCTCCTCCGCCCAGCGCCAACTGCTCGTCACCTGCCCCAAAGGGCTGCCCCCGCTGCTGGCGAAGGAAATCGCCGCGATGGGCCTGCCCGCGCGGGAGCTGACCGCCGGCGTGCTGACCACTGGAGACATGCGCCAGTGCATCCGCCTGAATCTGGCCCTGCGCACCGGCCACCGCGTGCTTCTGGAGCTGGCGAGGCTGCGCGCCCCGGACCCGGCCGCCCTGGAGCGGGAGCTTTCCCGCCTGCCCTGGGAGGACATGATCCCGGCGGACGGGCACCTGACCGTTGATTCCAGCGTGCAGAACGAGCATGTGCGCGATGGCCGCTTCGCCAACCAGAAGGCCAAGGACGCCATCGTGGACCGCATCGCCTCGCGCAGGGGGCGCAGGCCGAACTCCGGGCCCGAGCCGCTGGGCGCGTGCGTGTTCCTGCACTGGCGCGGCGATGCCGCCACCGTGTACCTGGACACCACCGGCGCGCCCCTTGCCCGCCGGGGCTACCGCAAAATGCCCCACAGGGCCCCCCTGCAGGAGACGCTGGCCGCGGGCATCGTGCTGGCCACGGGCTTCGACGGCTCCGGGCACTTCCTTTCCCCCATGTGCGGCAGCGGCACGCTGGCGGTGGAGGCGGCCCTCGCCGCCCTGGGCCGCGCGCCGGGGCTTCTTCGGCCGGACTTCGCCTTCCGGCACCTGCTGGGCTTCGATCCAGAGGCGTACGCCGCGCTCCGGCGGGAGGCCCAGGCCGTGGCGCGCAAGACCTTCCCCGGCCGCATCGTCGCCAGCGACAACGACCCCGAGGCCGTGGCCGCGGCCCGGCAAAACGCCCGCACGGCAGGCGTGGAGGAGCACATCGAATTCGCCGTGTGCGACTTCCGCGAAAGCCCCGTGCCCGACGAAGGTTCCGGCGTGTGCGTGTTGAACCCGGAATACGGCGCGCGCCTGGGCGACACGCCCGGACTTGAGGCCGTGTACGCGGGCATCGGCGATTTCTTCAAAAAGCGGCTCGCCGGATGGCGCGGCTTCGTGTTCACCGGCAACCCAAGCCTGGCCGCGAAGGTGGGCCTCAAGCCCCGCCGTAAGACGCCCTTCTTCAACGCCAAGATCGAATGCCGCCTGCTGGAGTACGAACTGTACGCGGGCAGCCGACGGACCCCGCGCCCCGGCCAGGACGAAGCGTCCGGCCAAGTCGAAGCGTCCGGCCAGGCCGAAGGCCCGATGCAGCCAGCCGGGCCTGAACAGGCCGATTGACTCCGGAGCGCGGCAAAGGTAGTCCACGGCCATGCGCCCGCCACTTCGGCCCGGAGCGCCACCGCACCGGAGAATCCCGTGACCGCACCGCATCTGCGCGCCCTCATCGTGGACGACGAGGCCCCTGCCCGCGACGAACTGCTGTATCTGCTTGAGGCCCACCCGGACGTGGAGGCCGCGCAGGCGGCAGGCGCGCGCGAGGCCATGTCGGCCCTGGCGCACGGCGGCTTCGACCTCGTGTTCCAGGACATCCAGATGCCCGGCGAGGACGGCTTCGCCGTGCTGGCTGCGGCCCAGGAACTGGAGCGGCCGCCCCTGTTCGTCTTCGTCACCGCCTTTGACCAGCACGCCATACGGGCCTTCGAGGAAAACGCCGCGGACTATCTGCTGAAGCCCGTGGCCCCGGACCGGCTGGCCAAAAGCCTGGGCCGCGTGCGCAGGGCGCTTGCCGAACCCGCGCCCCAAGATCTGAGCCTGGCCATCGAACGCCTGCTTTCTTCGGCCGGAAGAGACGCCGCGCGGCCGCTCGGGCGCATCGCCGTTGAGCAGGGGGGCCGCATCGCCCTCATCCCCACGTCCAGCATCCTCTTCATCGAGGCCGACGAAAAGCGGCTGGTGGCCGTGACTGCCTGCGAGCGCCTGACCTGCCACGGCCTGCCCACCCTGGCCAAGGCGGCGGAGCGTCTGACCGGACAGGCCTTCTTCCAGGCCAACCGCGCCCAGTTGGTGAACCTGGAGCACATCGTCGAGTTCACGCCCTGGTTCGGCGGCAAGTACTGCGTGGTCATGGCCGACCCCGCCAGAACCGAAGTGACCGTGAGCAGAAACCGCGTGCGCGCCTTCAAGCAGCGCCTGGGCATCTAACACGCCGCCGTCATGAACGACTTCTTCAATCCCCAGGTTCCGGAGCTGTTCCTCAACCTCTCCCAGCGCTTCGGCCTGCTTTTGGCGGGCTGCTTCGCGGTGATGACCGTCACCGCCATCGACAAGCTGGGGCCGCGACGCGACAGGCCCGCCTGGGCCACGGCGCTCTTGACCGTGCTCTTCGGCCTTTTCGGGGTGCTGGGCACCTATTCCGGCAACACGGTGTTCCAGTCCTTCGCCAATCTGCGGGGCATGGTGGTGGTCACGGCCGGGCTCTTCGGCGGTCCAGTGGTGGGCGTCGGGGCCGGGCTTATCGCCGGGGGGCACCGCTACCTTATGGACATCGGCGGGTTTTCCGCCCTGCCCTGCGGATTGGCAACGCTGCTGGAGGGCGCCGCAGCCGGGTTCATCGCCCACAGACGGCAAGCCCACGCGCTGGACTGGCGCCTGGCCATGCTGCTGTGCCTGGGCGGCGAAGCCATACACCAGCTGCTGGTGCTGGGCCTGGCGCGCCCCTTCCCCACCGCCGTGGCCGTGGTGCAGGTCATCGCCCTGCCCATGATCGTGTTCAATTCCCTTGGCGCGGCGCTACTGGTGCAGGCGCTGAACCTGCAAATGAGCTACCGCCAGGCCAGAAACCGCGACTTGGCCCGGCAGATCCTCTCCATCGCCAACCAGACCCTGGCGCACCTGCGCTCCGGGCTCACCGAGACCTCGGCCCGCGCCACCGCGGCCATCATCCTGCGCGAGGCGCAGGCGCCCGCCGTGGCCGTGACCAGCGGCCTCACCATCCTGGCGCACCTGGGCGCTGGCGAGGACCACCACACCATCGGCTGTGAGGCGCGCACCAAGGCCACCCACAAGGTCATCGAGACCGGCGAGCCGCTCTTCGTGCGCGACAAAAGCGACATCTGCTGCTCCGACCCCAATTGCCCCCTCACCGAGGCCATCATCGTGCCCCTGCGCAAGGGTGATGGCATCCTCGGCTGCCTGAAGCTTTACGGCACCCGCCGCCAGCCCCTGGACGAGACGCTCTTCGAACTGGCCAAAGGCCTGGCCGACCTCTTCTCCACCCAGCTGGAGCTGGAGAACATCGGCATCAAGAACCAGCTGCTGGCCCACGCGGAGATCCGCCGCCTGCAGGCGCAGATCAACCCGCACTTCCTGTTCAACTCGCTGAACACCATCGCCAGTTTCTGCCGCACCGCGCCCTCCCAGGCCCGCGAACTTCTGCTGGACCTCTCGCGCTACATGCGACGCAACCTCGACTCCAGCCGGGGGCTCATCCGACTCTCGGACGAGATCGAGCAGACAAACGCCTATCTCGCCATCGAACAGGCCCGCTTCGGGCAACGAATCCGCGCAGAGGTGGACATGGGTCCCGGTGCGGAGGACTGCGTCACCCCCCCGCTCATCGTCCAGCCCCTTGTGGAGAACGCCGTGCGCCATGGCCTTCTGCCCCGGCCAGAGGGCGGACTGGTGAAGCTCACCGCCTGGAGGGAGGACGGGCACCTGCTGGTGGAGGTGCACGACGACGGCGTGGGCATGAGCCCGGAGCAGGTGCGCGCCATCACCACCGCCACGGAGCTGGAGTCCTTGAGCGAAGGCGTGGGCGCGCGCAACTCCAACCAGCGTCTGGTGCAGCTCTATGGCCCGGCCTACGCCATGGTGGTCATGAGCTCTCCGGGCGAGGGCACCAGCATCAGCCTGCGCATTCCGCAGTAGTCCCACCGCCGCTTCATCCGCCGGATTCGCCCTTTCATACGCCGAAGACGCCATTTCGGCTCCGGCCCATTGCTTCTTCCGCCCGGCGTGGCCTAATGGTGCCGTAATCCCAAATGCGGACGCGTCCTCCGGCTGGCCGAAGCGCGCGCCCAACACGAACATATTTCCCCCAGGAGGCAGACGCCCATGATGATCTTCCTGTTGTGCACGGCCGCGCTCATCGTCGGCTATTTCACCTACGGCGCCATGGTGGACAAGCTCTTCCAGCCGGATGTCTCGCGCACCACGCCCGCCATGTGCATGGCCGACGGCGTGGACTATGTGCCCATGTCCAAGCCCAAGATATTTCTCATTCAGCTTCTGAACATCGCGGGCCTCGGCCCGGTGTTCGGCCCCATCCTGGGCGCGCTGTACGGCCCGGCGGCCCTGGTGTGGATCGTCATCGGCACCATTGTGGCCGGCGGCGTGCACGACTACTTCTCTGGAATGCTCTCCCTGCGGTACCGGGGCGAAAGCATTCCCGACGTGGTGGGCTACAACCTGGGCAACGGCTTCAAGCAGTTCATGCGCCTGTTCTCGCTGATTCTGCTGCTGCTGGTGGGCGTGGTCTTCGTGCTCGGCCCGGCCAAGCTTTTGGGCAAGCTCTCCGGCATCGAGGTGGGCCTGTGGGTGGCGGCCATCTTCGCCTACTACTTCCTGGCCACCATCCTGCCCATCGACAAGATCATCGGCCGCCTGTACCCCGTCTTCGGCGCCATTCTCATCTTCATGGCCGTGGCCATGCCCCTGGCGCTGATGAATGAAGGCTACAACATGTTCCCCAACCTGACCCTGGCCAACCTGCACCCCAAGGAGCTGCCCATGTGGCCGCTCATGTTCATCACCATCGCCTGCGGGGCCATCTCCGGGTTCCACTCCACCCAGTCGCCGCTCATGTCGCGCTGCGTGTGCAACGAGCGTGAAGGCCGCTTCATCTTCTACGGCGCCATGGTGGCCGAAGGCTTCATCGGCCTGGTGTGGGCCACCGTGGGCATGAGCTTCTACCAGACCCCCGAAGCCTTGAACGCCGCCCTGGCCGCAGGCGGCCCGGCCAACGTCGTCAACGAGGCCTGCACCACGCTTCTGGGCGGCTTCGGCGGCGTGCTGGCCATTCTGGGCGTGGTGGTGCTGCCCATCACCTCCGGCGACACGGCCTTCCGCGCCGCGCGCCTGCTCATCGCCGACTTCGCCAAGTACTCCCAGAAGCAGGCTGTAAAGCGCCTGTACATCGCGGTGCCGCTCTTCGTCGTCGGCTACGTCATCTCCCTGGCCAACTTCGACGTCATCTGGCGCTACTTCGGCTGGGCCAACCAGAGCCTCGCCGCCATCGTGCTCTGGACCGCCGCGGCCTACTGCGTGAAGCATGGCAAGCCCCACTGGATCGCCACCGTGCCCGCCGTCTTCATGACCGCCGTGTCCAACACCTTCATCCTGAACGCCACCATCGGCTTCAACCTGCCCTTGAGCGTGTCCACACCCATCGGGGTGGCCTCCTCCGTGGCGGCGCTGGCCGCGTTCCTCTATGTTTTCCGCTCCTCCAATCTCGCCAAGATGGAGCCGGACAACGCCTAACACGCCTTTGCTCACGAAAATGCACGGCCCCCGGAAGTCCGCTTCCGGGGGCTTTTTTCCGCCCAAGACCCTTTGACCCTCATGGGTCAAGGGCGTACGAATCCTCTGGGCATTTTCCCGGCTCCCGACACCAGGGTCACGCCACGCCAGGCGACGGCCCGCAACATACGGACGCCCCATGTCAACCTTCCTTCTCTGCGCCGCAGCCCTCGTCCTTGGCTACTTCGCCTACGGAAGCCTGCTGGACAGGCTGGTCCGGCCCGATGCCTCCCGCCCCACGCCCGCCCTGAGCATGGCGGACGCAGTGGATTATGTGCCCATGTCCACGCCCAGGCTCTTTCTCATCCAACTGCTGAACATCGCCGGGCTTGGGCCGGTGTTCGGGGCCATCCTCGGCGCGCTGTACGGCCCGCTCGCTTTGGTGTGGATCGTGGTCGGCTGCCTGTTCGCCGGGGGCGTGCACGACTACCTTTCGGGGATGCTCTCCCTGCGCGCTGGCGGCGAAAGCCTGCCCGACGTGGTGGGCCGCCACCTGGGCGGAGGCTTCAAGCACCTCATTCGCGTGTTCAGCCTGCTGCTGATGGTGCTGGTGGGCGTGGTGTTCGTGCTGGGGCCGGCAAAGCTTCTGGCCAAACTCTCCGGGCTGGACGCGGGCCTGTGGGTGGGGCTGATCTTCGCCTACTACTTCCTGGCCACCATCCTGCCCTTCGACAAGATCATCGGCCGCCTGTACCCCTTCTTCGGGGCGCTGCTGCTGTTCATGGCGGCCGCCATGCCCATCGCGCTCTTGGGCCGCGGCTACCAGGTGCTCCCGGAACTCGCCCTGTCCAATCTCCATCCGGACGGGCTTCCGGTATGGCCGCTTTTATTCACCACCGTGGCCTGCGGAGCCATTTCCGGCTTCCATTCCACCCAGTCGCCAATGGTCGCCCGCTGCATGAAGAATGAACGCGACGGGCGGCTTATCTTCTACGGGGCCATGGTGGCCGAAGGCTTGATCGCCCTGGTGTGGGCCACGGTCGGCATGAGCTTCTATCCCGGACCGGAGGCCCTGGGCGCGGCCCTTGCTGCCGGAGGTCCCGCCGTGGTCGTCAGCGAGGCCTGCACCACGCTCCTCGGCCCCCTGGGGGGAGTGCTGGCCATTCTGGGCGTGGTTGTCCTTCCCGTCAGCACCGGCGACACCGCGTTCCGCGCGGCGCGGCTCATCGTGGCGGACTTCTGCCACGCCCCGCAGCGCGAGCTGTCCAAGCGGCTCTTCATAGCGGTTCCGCTGTTCCTGGCGGGCATCGCCCTGTCCGGCGGCAGCTTCGAACTGCTGTGGCGCTACATGGGCTGGGCCAATCAGAGCCTGGCCACAGTGGTTCTGTGGACCATCTCCGCCTCCCTTGCGCGGCGGGGCAACGCCCACTGGATCGCCACGGCGCCCGCCCTGTTCATGACCGCCATGACCAGCGCCTACATCCTGGACGCTCCCATAGGCTTCAACCTGCCCATGGACATGGCCACGGGGCTTGGCATCTGCGCCAGCGGCGTGGCGCTGGCCTTCTTCCTGCGGGCGCGGCGTGGCGAGGCCGCAAGCGCCGCAGCCCCTGACCGGGCATAAGCTCCAGCGCCCACGCACGACAAAGGCCGACGGGACGTCCCATCGGCCTTTGTCGTGCGGCAGATTCGGTCAAACGGGAGCGCGGTCAGCGCAGGCCGCGGATGCGGTCAAGAACGGCCTCCAGCACCTCGCCTTCGGTAAGATGCGTGGTGTCCACAAGCATGGCGTCGGGCGCGGGCTTGAGCGGCGCAATGCTCCGGTTCCGGTCCTGATCGTCGCGCTGGCGTATGCTGGCGGCGATGGCGGCGAAGTCCGCCGGTCTGCCCTGCCCTTCCAACTGGCGGCACCGCCTGCGGGCGCGCTCGTCCGGGTCGGCATCCAGAAAGAACTTGTGCCGCGCGTCGGGGAACACCACGGTGCCCATGTCGCGGCCCTCGGCCACCAGCGAGGTGGTCCGGCCAAGAAAGATCTGGGCCATTTTCATGTACGCGCGCACAGAAGGGACAACCGCCAGCTTCGAGGCCCAGCGGCCGGTCTCCTCGCTGCGGATGGCCTCGGGCAGAGGCTGGCCTCCGAGCAGCAGTTCGGTGTTTTCGCCGCTGCCGCGCAGGGAGAATTCGAACGCGCCCAGCTTCTGCTGCAACACGCCCTGGGGCCAATCCCAGGCGCCTTCCCCAAGGGTGAAGGCGGCGGCGCGGAACATTGCGCCGGTGTCCAGAAAGGCCAGGCCGAGCTCTCCGGCGAGTTTTCTGGCCAGGGTGCTTTTGCCCACCCCGGCCGGGCCATCCAGAGTCACGATGAGCGGAGCAATGGAGCTAGCCATGGAGGATTTCCTCCAGAGCCTTGAGAAAGGCCTCGTTTTCGGCCTGCGCGCCCACGCTGACGCGGATGTTCTCCGGCAGACCGAAGCTTTTGAGATGACGCACAATGACCCCCCGTTTGAGCAGTTCCTCGCAGACCTGATCCGCCGGATACGGGGGTCGGAACATGACGAAGTTGGCCTGGGAGGGCCACGCCTGGCAGCCAAGTTCCGGCAGGCGCTTCAAGAACAGCTCGCGGCCCTTGAACACCACGCTGAGGGTCTCGGAATAGAAGGCGTCGTCCTCCAGCACGGCCAGCGCGGCCTCCTCGGCCAGCAGGTTCACCGTGAAGGGCGGGCGGGCCCGGCGCACGTGCTCGGCCAGCCACAGGGGCAGCGCCCCGTACCCCAGGCGCAGGCCGGCCAGGCCGTAAGCCTTGGAAAAGGTGCGCAGCACGGCCACGTTCTTCAACTCCGGCACGAAGGCCAACATGCTGTACTCCTCCGGCGGCCAGGAGAAGTCCATGTAGGCCTCGTCCACCACCAGAAGCGCCCCTTCGGGCAGCACGCCGGAGAGCACTTGCAGTTCCTCCGCCTTGGCTGCCAGGCCGGTGGGATTGTCCGGGCTGGTGACGAAGACCATTTTCGTGTTCGCGTCCACGGCCTCGGCCAAGGATTCCAAGGGCAGACGGTAGTCCTCGCCGCGCGGAACCTCGCGGTACTCCACCCCGCACAGCCTGGCGGTGAGTCCGTACATGCTGAAGCAGTGCTCGTAGCAGACCACGTTGTCCTTGCCGGGCTGCGCCAGCACGCGGAAAAGCAAGTCGATGACCTCGTCCGAGCCGTTGCCCGCCACGATGTGCGCCTCGGCGATCCCCATGGCCTTGGCTATGGCCGCGGCCAGCCTGGGGCTGTGGTTCTGCGGGTAGCGGAACATGCGCCCGGCGGCACGGGCCACGGCCTCGCGCGCCAGAGGCGATGCGCCCAGGGGATTTTCGTTGCTGGCCAGCTTGACGACCTGCTTAAGGCCATATCGTTCCTTGATCTCCTCCTCGCTCAACCCCGGCACATAGGGCTTGAAGTCGAGGATTTCCGGCCGCACGCGCTGGCTGGACATGAGGTGCTCCATTTGGCTTGGGCGCGACCTTGGGCGCGCCATGGACAAAACAGCGCGGGGACGGCCCTTGTCCGGGTCGCCCTGCCGCGCCAGAGAAAACGCGTCCGCCCGGACGCTCCGGGCCGGATCGGCCGCTACTTTGTCGGGCGGATGGTCATCACCGGACACTTGGCGCCCTTGACGACCTTCTCGGCCACGGAGCCGAACAGGATGCGGTCTATGCCCTTGCGCCCGTGGGTGCCCATGATGATCATGTCCGCGCCTTCCTTGTCGGCAACGCCGAAGATCTCTTCGGCGGCGTAGCCGGTGACCACATGGCCATCGGCCTCAACTCCCTGGAAGTTCTCGCTCAGAAACGCGCTCATGGTGGCCTCGGCCCCGGTGACGATCTCGCCCACGAAGTTCTCTATGGAGCTGGGGGGGACATGGAAGCCCACATACTGCGACAGGGACGGCGCCACGTACAGGCACACGATCTTCGCTCCGAGACCCTGGGCCAAAAGCCGTGCGTATTCGGCCACCGAGGGACTGTACTCGGAAAAGTCCACCGCGCAGAGTATCTTCTTGATCTGGGCCATAACACCCTCCCTTGTCGTTTGAAACACCAATTGCCCCCCGTTTGCGCAGGGGGGATGCGAAGACAATGTGAAAATAATCACCCAGCTTCGCTAACGCAAGGAAAAATCGCGTCGATATGTGTTGTGCCGGGGCAGAAGCTTCGCGCGCATGGACAAGGCCCGCATCATGGGGTAGCCAGACGCCATGGGGCCCATCCCCCTGCCGCCGCAGGCCCGGCGGAAAGTTTTTCCTCCCCACTGGATGCACAATATGCCGGAATCAAAATGCATTCTTATACGCAGACCTTGGCATGGTCTCTGCACAATCCTGGCAAACCACGGATGAGGAGCAGCCATGAAGATCCTTCCTGACCAGTTGGAGAGCGTCCGCCTGGACCAGACCACCCAGACGGGCAGAGCAGCTCAATCCGGCGCCGCCTTCGGCGACATCCTGAACCAGGAGGTCTCCAAGCCCGGCGCGCAGTCCTCTTCCAGCACCGCACCCCTGCCCCCTCCGGGCGGACTTGGCACCCTAAGCGCCCTTATCGGGGTTCAGGAGGTCGAGGCCACTGCCCCGGTAACCCAGGCGGAGAATGCGATCATGGACAAGGTGGACAGCGTGCTCGACAAGTGGGACCAGTACGCGCAAAGCCTTGGGAGCACGGACGGTTCGTCCAGCCTCAAGCAGGCTTACGGCGTGCTCGACGACATCGACGGGGCCGTGCGGCAGATCCGGGGCGACAACCCCGACCTGGCCGAAAAGCACCCCGTCCTGCAGGGCCTGGTCTCGGAGATCGAGGCCATGACGGTGACGGAACGCATCAAGTTCAACCGCGGGGACTACATGGCCTAGGCCTGTCCCCCATCCGGACCCCCGCCGTGGTCGCGGGCCGGATACACTTCCAGGACGGCGTACTTGGGCCCGCCGGGTCCAAGTACGCTGCTCAAAAGCGCCATCTCTTCCACACGCCCCGGCGCGGACAGCGCGCCCGAAAGAGCCACGGCGATCTCGCCTTCCGCGTTTCCCCAGTCTTCCCCCGGCTCCGCCCGCCGCACCCGACCCAGGGTCACGTGCGGACGGAATGCGCGCGCCTCCGGGGCAAACCCCAAAGGCTCCAGCGCAGCCTCCACGCTCCGGGCCAATTCCGCACAGGGACCGCCACCCTCCGCCAGCCCCAGCCACAGCACGCGCGGCGCGCCGCGGCCGCCAACGCCACTGCCGCCTGGCCCAAGCCTCGCTCCGAATGGCGCGAAGCGCACCGCGCGCAAGGCCTGCCGGACGGCGTCCACGCGCCCCTGCTCCACCTCGCCCAAAAACCGCAGGGTCACATGCCAGTTGCCCGGCCGCGTCCAGGACACGCGCGAAGCCAGCCGCCGCGAAAGCGCCCCGCTCAGCGCGTCCAGACCGCGCATCCACGTTTCTGGCAAGGGCAGGGCCACAAAACAGCGGATGTTCCTTCCGGACATGGCCGCCTACCGGACAAAAGTCATCATGCCGAACAGGGCCCCGGCCACGCTTTGGGACTTTACGGAAGCCCGCGCGCCACGAAACAGGAAACACTCCGCCCGGCGGCCGCACGGCCAAGCCCAGGCCACCCACACCGTGCCCACGGGCTTTTCCCGCGTGCCGCCAGAAGGTCCGGCGATGCCGGACACGGCCACGGCGCAGCCACGGCCCTCGGGCATTCCGGGCAGGGCCAGCGCGCCCTGCGCCATGGCCAGCACCACGGGCTCGCTCACGGCCCCGTGCGCCAAGATGAGCGCCGGGTCCACCCCCAGCAGCCCGCTTTTGAGAGCGTTGGAATAGGCCACCACGCCGCCATGGAACCAGCCGGAGCTGCCGGGCAGGTTGGTCACCGTGCTGGCGAGCAGGCCGCCCGTGCACGATTCCGCCGTGGCCAGCATCCAGCCATGCCCGGCCACCAGTCGCCCGGCCTCGGAGGCAAGCCGTTCCAGGCGCAGGGCATCCTCCTGCTCCAGCATGTCCGCATGTGAGCCCTTCTTCATGATCCTTTCCTCCGTATCGCCGACATCTGTTTACAGGACCGCGTCCGGCGTGGCAATTGAAGCGCATGGACAGCGGCGACACCCCCTTGCGCCAGCGCGCGCAAAACCTCTGGCGACGGCTGCGGCTCACACGCCGCGAGCCTTGGAACTGGCTGGCCCAGAACCTTGCCGCCGCGCTGCTGCCGCCGGGCCTGCTCTTCCACAGCTGGCCGCTGGTGGTGCTCTCCCTGGCTGGCGTTGCCGCAGCCTGCCTGCCCCTGCCCCTGCCGCCCATGGAGCACACCGGGGCAAAGCGTCTGGCCCCGCGCATCGAAACCTTCATCGGATTGGAAAGCGCCTGGCTGGCCTTGCCCATGACGCCCCGCAAGAAACGCCAGTTGTGGCTGCTGGGGCTGGGCGCGCCGCTCACCGCGCTCTTTCTCTGGCTGCAGGATCTCGGCCCCATCGCCATCGCCCTGGCCGTGTGGACGCTTTTGGCCGTGCGCCGCAGGAACATCAAGGACGGCATCACCCCCTAGGCGCGCATTTTCCCCCTTTATTCCCGGCCCGGCTTTGGGTACACAGCCAAATGCGTCGGCGCCCATCGGCAGGGCCCGCGCCCCACTTTCAAGGAGAAGACCATGCTTGACCTGAAATTCGTGCAGAAAAACCTCGACGCCGTGTCCCAGGGCCTGGCAAGGCGCTGCAAAACCGAGCCGGACGTGGCCGAATTCGCCCGGCTGGACGAGGCCCGCATCGCCCTGATCCGCGAGGCCGAGGCCCTCAAGGCCGAGCGCAACTCCGGCTCCGCCGAAGTGGCCAAGCTCAAGCGCGCAGGGCAGGACGCGACCGAACTCATGGCCCGCATGTCCGCCATGGGCGAGCGGGTCAAGGAACTGGACGCGGAGCTTGCCGTCATTGAGGCTCAGGAACGCGACTGGCTCTTGAAAGTGCCAAACATTCCGCACGAATCCACACCGGACGGCTGCACCGAGAACGACAACCCGGTGCTGCGCCACTGGGGGGCCAAGCCGGAGTTCGCCTTCGCGCCCAAGGAGCATTGGGAGCTGGGCCAGGCGTTGGGCGGGTTGGACTTCGAGCGCGCGGGCAAGCTCACGGGCTCGCGTTTCTGCGTCAGCTTCGGCTGGGCGGCCCGGCTTGAGCGGGCCCTGGGCGCGTTCATGCTCGATTGCGCTGCCGAAAACGGCTACACCGAGGTCATTCCTCCATACATCGTGAACAAGGCCTCCATGACCGGCACGGGCCAGTTGCCCAAGTTCGAGGAGGACCTCTTCAAGATCCAGGGCCAGGACTACTACCTCATCCCCACGGCCGAGGTGCCGGTGACCAACCTGCACGCGGGCGAAGTGCTGGAGGAGGACCAGCTGCCCCTGGGCTATTGCGCGCTCACCCCCTGCTTCCGCAGCGAGGCCGGGAGCTACGGCAAGGACACCAAGGGCCTCATCCGCCAGCACCAGTTTCACAAGGTGGAGCTTGTGCGCTTCGCGCATCCGGACACATCCTTCGAGGAACTGGAGCGGCTCACCGGGCACGCGGAGATGGTGCTGCAGCGCCTGGGCCTGCACTACCGCGTCATCCAGCTTTGCGGCGGCGACCTGGGCTTCTCCTCCTGCAAGACCTACGACATCGAGGTCTGGCTGCCCGGACAGGACAAATACCGCGAAATCTCCTCCTGCTCCAATTTCCTGGACTTCCAGGCCCGGCGGGCGAACATCCGCTTCAAGGCCAAGGGCGCGAAGAAGAGCGAGTTCCTGCACACCCTGAACGGCTCCGGCTTGGCCGTTGGCCGCACCCTTGTGGCCGTGCTGGAAAACGGCCAGCAGGCCGATGGGAGCGTTCTGCTGCCAGAGGCCCTGCGCCCCTACATGGGCGGCGTGGAGCGCATCGGGCCGAAATAGGCGCGGCGCGCGCTGGCGTTTCCAGAATCCTGGGGGCAAGGGCGGGACGCCTGCCCCCAGCACGAGCTGCAAAGCCCCGGAGACCAGGATCGGCGCAGCTTCGCCCGGGGAGCGGCCGCGCCCGCACGTCTGCCTGCGGCGGCAGTCCGGACCATTTTCAAGAATTTTTCTTGAAAATCTACAAGCTCTCACCAGCGGAAGTTCTGCCAGTAATTCATGGCCGTTGGCGCAATCCCCCACCCCTCCGGTCGGGAACAACAGCATTAAAAATCAACAGGTTACAGCACAATAAGCAGCTTGACTTCACGCTTCCGGACGCCCATAAGCGTTGGTGAGCTGGTGCCTGGACCTGGTCCGGGTGAAAAGGGAATCCGGTGCAAGTCCGGAACTGCCCCGCAGCGGTAAACGGGTACGCGTCCCCCCATCCGGAACGGATGGCATGACACTGGCGGCAAGCCGGGAAGTCGGCGGACGAAAACGGCGGCCACCGCCCCAAACGCCCGCAAGTCCGAAGACCTGCCCGCTCACGCCCGCTGCAACAACGCGGACGAACTGACGCAACAGCCTCGCGGGAGGGCGATGCGGCACACGGGTACGGGGCTTCGCCCCACTCCCTGCCGGTCCCCCCGCCGCTTCAAAGACACCACAGACGACATGGAGGAAGCAGATGCTTCACGCCGCAGACACCCCGTCCGATCCCATCTCCTCGCAGCCAGCACCGGTGCTCACCCCTCTGCGGCCCATCGCTCCCCCCGTCCAGGTGCGCAAGCGCAACGGCGAAACCATCGCCTTCGACGCCACCAAAATCCGCTCGGCCATCCGCCGCGCCGGGGCGGCCACGGGCGAATTCGACGACGACGAGGCGAGGCTCATCACCGCGCAGGTGGTGAAGGTGCTCTCCCACCGCTTTTCCGGACGCGTGCCGGACATTGAGAACATTCAGGACGCGGTGGAGCAGGCGCTTATTTCCGCCAACCACTTCAAGACCATGCGCGCCTACAGCGTGTACCGTGAACAGCGCGCCAAGCTGCGCCACGACAGAAAGACCGTGGTGGACGTGGCCGCCAGCGTCAACGAATACCTGGACCGGCTGGATTGGCGGGTGAACGCCAACGCCAACCAGGGCTATTCTCTGGGCGGGCTGATCCTGAACGTCTCCGGCAAGGTGACGGCCAACTACTGGCTGAACCACGTCTACCCGAGGGAAGTAGGCCAAGCGCACCGCGAGGGCGACCTGCACATCCACGACCTGGACATGCTGGCCGGCTACTGCGCGGGCTGGTCGCTGCGCACACTTTTGACCGAAGGCCTGAACGGCGTGCCGGGCAAGGTGGAGGCCAAGCCGCCCAAGCACCTCACCAGCGCCGTGGGGCAGATAGTGAACTTCCTTGGCACCCTGCAGAACGAATGGGCGGGAGCGCAGGCCTTCAGCTCGTTCGACACCTACATGGCCCCCTTTCTGCGCAAGGACGCGCTGGCCTATGAAGATGTCCGCCAGTGCATCCAGGAACTCATCTACAACCTCAACGTGCCCTCGCGCTGGGGCACGCAGACCCCCTTCACCAACCTCACCTTCGACTGGACCTGCCCGGACGACCTGAAGGAGCAGCGCCCGGTCATCGGCGGCGAGGAGATGCCCTTCACCTACGGCGAGCTCCAGCCGGAAATGGACATGATAAACCGCGCCTACATCGAGGTGATGACCGAGGGCGACGCCAAGGGCCGCGTGTTCACCTTCCCCATCCCGACGTACAACATCACCAAGGACTTTCCCTGGGACGGGCCCAATGTGGACCTGCTCTTTGAGATGACCGCCAAGTACGGCCTGCCGTACTTCCAGAACTTCGTGAACTCCGACCTTACGCCCAACATGGTGCGCTCCATGTGCTGCCGCCTGCAGCTCGACCTGCGCGAACTGCTCAAGCGCGGCAACGGGCTCTTCGGCAGCGCGGAGCAGACCGGCTCGCTCGGCGTCGTCACCATCAACTGCGCACGCCTGGGCTACCTGTCGCGCGGCAGCGAACGCGACCTGTACGCCCGCCTGGACGCCCTGCTCGACATCTCGCGCACCAGCCTGGAAATAAAGCGCAAGGAGATAGAGCGCCGCATGGACGCGGGACTTTTCCCCTACACCAAGCGCTACCTGGGCACCCTGCGCAACCACTTCTCCACCATCGGGGTGAACGGCATCAACGAGATGATCCGCAACTTCACCGCCGGGGCCGAGGACATCACCACCGAGGCGGGCTACGCCCTGGCCGTGCGCTTCCTGGACCACCTGCGCGCGCGCATCACCGGCTACCAGGAGGAGACCGGGCACCTGTACAACCTGGAGGCCACCCCGGCCGAGGGCACCACCTACCGTTTCGCCAAGGAAGACCGCAAGCGCTTCCCGAACATCCTCCAGGCGGGCACCCCGGAACAGCCCTACTACACCAATTCCTCGCAACTGCCGGTTGGCTTCACGGACGACCCCTTCGAGGCCCTCACGCGGCAGGAGCAGCTCCAGCGCAAATACACCGGCGGCACGGTGCTGCACCTGTACATGGGCGAACGGGTTTCGAGCGCAGCGGCCTGCATGGAGCTCGTGCGCCGGTCGCTCTCCCGCTTCGCGCTGCCCTACATCACGGTAACGCCCACCTTCTCCGTGTGCCCCACCCACGGCTACCTCGACGGGGAGCGCAAAACCTGCCCCACATGCTCCGCGGAGGGCCGCGAGCAGCCCTGCGAAATCTGGACCCGCGTCATGGGCTACTACCGGCCCCGCTCGGCCTTCAACATCGGCAAGAAGGGCGAGTATGACGAGCGGGTGTGCTTCCGCGAACCGCTGCCCCTGGCTGCGGAATGAGCCGGAACCCGAACGGGGAGGCGGCCTTGAACGTTGGCGGCCTCCTGCCCTTGAGCACCATCGACTGGCCGGACAGGCTTTCGGCTGTGGTGTTCTGCCAGGGCTGCGCCTGGAACTGCCCGTACTGCCACAACGCGGCCCTGCGCCCCTTCGGCCCCGGCGACCGCACCTGGGACTCCGTTGCGCAGTGGCTTGATACACGACGCGGCCTGCTGGAAGCTGTGGTCTTCTCCGGCGGGGAGCCGCTGCTCCAGCCGGGCCTGGCCGACGCCATGGCCCAGGTGCGCGACATGGGCTACGCGGTGGGACTGCACACCAGCGGCATGGCCACGCAGGCCATGGCCCGCGTGTTGCCCCTGGCGCACTGGGTGGGCATGGACATCAAGGCCCCGGCTCGGCTTTACGAGCGCGTTACCGGCGTCGCGGCCTCGGCGGACGCCGCCTGGGCAAGCCTGGCCCTGCTGCGAAAATCCGGCGTAGCCTTCGAGCTGCGCACCACCTGGCACCCGCAGGTGCTCACGGAACACGATCTTCTGGAGCTGGCGGGAGAACTGCGCCAAGGCTTGGCCAACGCCGCGCAGGAGGCCGAAAACGTCCCCTGGGTCATCCAGGCCTTCCAGCCCGATGGCTGCGAAGACGCCGCCCTGGCCGAAACGGGCCGCGGCCATGTGCCGCGTCAGCTCTCCGAAGCCCTGCAGACCGCCTTGGGCCAGCACGCCAGCCTCGTGGTGCGGCAGTAGGCCCGGGCCAGTGCGTGGCGTCAGGCTTCCGGAGCGCTGGCGCGCCCCGAAAGCCTGCGCCGGACTACTCGAAATTCTTCCCGTAGCTTCGTGCCCACAGTTCCCCGTTGGCGTCGAAGACAAAGCTGACGCCTGGGGAGTTCGGGTCGCGGTGGTACAAGACGCAATTGCCCGCCTTGTCCCGCTCGACGACAACGTCCGTCTTTGGGTCGAACCCCTTGCAGGGTTTGCCCTCCTTCACCTTCCTGGCCGAAGCCGCCTTCGCCTTCTGCCCGCCCTGCTCAGCGGCCTGGCCGCTGACCGCGAAGGCCAGAATGGCGAAAAGCGCAGCCAAAGCCCAGAACCCTTTCTTCATGCCCCATCTCCTGCTGGCTTGAAGCCGCGACCCGGCGTCCCCCAGGGACTCGGACGCGGTTCCTGTCCGGCCGCGACGGCTCACCGCCCATGGCTCCCCGTTCTGCACGCATCGGGGCTGACCGGGCGCACGCCGGGGCAGCGGCCACGCCCCATTGCAGCGGAAGGCATATACGTATTTACGCCACAGAGTAAAGCGCCCAGACCGACACCGAGCTGACAACCGTTCGCTAAAAAAACTCAAGAGACTGTCTGGAAAAATTTGCCGGGTGCCAGGTACGCGGCGCGGCAGGATGTTCCGGGTCCACCCGATCCGGGGACGGCGGGCGCAGACGCAACCCCTTGGACCGGCACGTCCGGGGGCGCAGAAGCAGGCGCTGCGTACCTCCTCAATTGCGGGGAAAAGCAGAAAGGCTGTCTTGGGCAAACGCCCGTCGTTGCCGTTGAACCGAAGACGGCGCCGCCCGGCGGGCCCTCTCCGGCGCACAGGCGAACCGCCGCGAAGGCGAACCGATCCTGGCTGCCTGACGGCTAGGCCAGGGCCACCAGGTCGTAGCTCTGCGCCTGCTCGATGTCGGCCAGAAGAAGCCTGCCGGGCTTGACCTTGGGACCGCTCACGTAGGTCACGCCGTCCACCTCCGGGGCCTGGAACCACACGCGTCCCACGTGCAGCCCCGGCCATTCCGGGCTCTCGTCCTCCACCAGCACCTCCTGCCGGGAGCCGACAAAAGCATCCAGGCGTTCGCGGCTGATGGACTCCTGCAGCTTCATGAGGGCATTCCGGCGGCGGGTCTTGGTCCCCTGCGCCACCTGGCCGGGCAACTCCGCCGCGCGGGTGCCCTCCTCCTGATGATAGGGGAACACCCCCAGGTTGGCGAAGCGCGTACGCGCCACAAAGTCCCTGAGCGCCGCGTAATGCCTGTCCGTCTCGCCGGGGAAGCCCACGAT
Organism: Humidesulfovibrio mexicanus; assembly: GCF_900188225.1. NCBI lineage: Bacteria > Pseudomonadati > Thermodesulfobacteriota > Desulfovibrionia > Desulfovibrionales > Desulfovibrionaceae > Humidesulfovibrio > Humidesulfovibrio mexicanus. The sequence continues at coordinate 628,989 of NZ_FZOC01000001.1, forward strand.
GAGGCTGGTGCGCAGGGCGGCGTCCGGGAAATGCCTGCGCACGCGGTCCACCACAAGGGAAGGATCCTGCGCGAAGGGGCGGCCCATGGCGGAGAGGATCTCCGGGTGGGCGTGCTGAAGCGGAATGTCGAAATAGGGCAGAAACGGCCTGCCCAGCCCGGCCATGTGCTTGAGCAGCCCGTCCGTGAGTCCCGCCGGGTACAGGTACATGAGCCTGAGCCACTTGAGCCCCTTGATGGGCATGAGCCGGTCGAGCAAGCGCGCCAGACCGTCCGTCATGTCCAGGTCGCGGCCGTAGGACGTCACGTCCTGGCCCACCACGACCAGCTCCGGCACGCCGCCCTCCTCCACCAGAAGCCGCGCCTCGCGCTCCAGGTCGTCGAGCCCCCGGCTCACGTGGCGGCCGCGTATGGCCGGAATGGTGCAGAAGGCGCAGCGGTGCGAGCAGCCTTCGCTGATCTTGAGATAGGCATAGGCCGGGCCGGTGGAAAGCCGCCGGGGACCGAGGGTCTCCAGCCTTTTGCGCCCCAGCGCCGCGCCGATGCGCTCCGGCCACTGGTCCATCTCTCGGGTGGAGAGCCACAGGTCCACCTCCGGCAGGTCGGCCGCCAGGGCCGCCCGGCCATAGCGGCTCACCAGGCAGCCCGCCACGGCCAGCAGCGGGCGCTTGGGCGCATCCCCGGCCTCCTGGATGGCGGAAAGGATGGTGTTCACGCTTTCCTCCACCGCCGGGCGGATGAAGCCGCAGGTGTTCACCAGCACAAGGTCGGCATCGGCAACGCCCTCGGCCGGGACAAGCCCTTCGCCCAAAACGCCCAGCAAACATTCTGTGTCCACGCGGTTCTTGGGGCAGCCGAGGCTGACGGTGTGGACGCGGATGGGCTGCATGAATCGACTCCTGGTTGTTTTGGGGAAGTTGGGACGGAGGTGTTGCGCTTTGCCCGGACTCGTGTAGGATTCTTCCTCAAGCACCCTTCCACGCATCCTCCAGAGCACCTTTCGACGCGCGCCCCCCATCCGGCGCGAGGGGAGGCCCGGCACGGTGGAATCCCTGCGGGCGGAGAAGCAATACCGCATCGGCCTCATAGGCGACAAGCATTCCCTTGCGCCTTTCTGGGAGCTTTTCGCCTCGCTGGGCAACGAGCGCATGTTGCGGCGCATGGGCTTCGAGGCCCTGGCCCTGCGAGAGGAACGCGCAGACCACGGCGGTTTCGGCGGCACCATGGAACTGCCTGTGCACGCCAACTGGCGCGACATGCTCGCCGCGCACCCCGGGCTCACCCTCGTCATAGAGACCACGGGCGATCCGGCGCTCCTGGGGGAGCTCCGGCACGGCCTGCCCCTGGACATCGCGCTGGTGGAGCGCGGCGCGGCCAGTTTTTTCGTGCGCCTTTTGTCCACCGACCAGATGTGGATGGCCTGCAAGGTGGACCTGCTGCACACGCAAACCCTGCTCAAAGGCATCATCGACCAGTTGAAGGAAGAAATCGTCCTGGCCGACGCGGAAGGCCGCGTCATCGACTGCAACAGGGCCGTTGAGCTGGCCACGGGCCTGTCCAAGGCGGACATGGCGGGCAAACCCCTCAGGCGGTTCTTCCGCATCGAATCCACCAGGACCGGACCGCCCGGACGCAACGTCGCGCCGCCTTTGGAGCGGGCCCTGGCATCCCGGCAGGCCGCGGAGGACACCCTGGCCCACGTGGACGATTCCGGCCGGATGCACTACACGCGGGAATACATCTACCCCCTGAGCGCCGACACGGAATCGGGCGTGAGCTTTCTGTGCATCCGCCGCGACATCACCGGCCGCACGGAAATGGAGCAGCGGCTCCAGCAATCCGAGCGGCTTGCCTCCATTGGTGAGCTGAGCACCTACATCGCCCACGAGATCAGAAACCCGCTGTTCGCCATCGGCGGCTTCGCCAACCAGTTGCTGCGCATCGTGGCCGAGCCCGCCGCCCGCGAAAAGATCGAGATCATCATCGAGGAGGCCAAGCGCCTGGACGGCATCCTCAAAAGCATCCTCACCTTCGCCCGGCCGCTGGACCCCGGGCACCGGGGCCTGGCCGACGTGAACCGCATCGTGCGCGAGACAATGGAACTCATGGGCATGGCCTGCGAAAGCAAAGGCATCCAGCTTGACCTTGAACTTGGAGAGCACATCCCCCTGGCCGAGGCCGACCCGGAACTCGTCAAGCAGTGCCTCATCAACCTGGTCAAGAATTCCGTGGAAGCCATGCACGGGGGCGGGCGGCTCACCGTGCGGACCGCTGTGGACGACGCGCGCGTGCTGCTTGAGGTGGAGGACACCGGCCACGGCATCGCTCCGGAGCTGCGCGACAAGGTCTTCAGCCCCTTCTTCAGCACCAAGGGCAAGGGCTCGGGCCTTGGCCTGGCCATGACCAAGAAGATAATGGACGAGGTGGGAGGAACGGTGGAGCTCTCCAGCCTGCCGGGGCAAGGCACGCGGGTCGCCCTGCGCCTGCCCCCCCAACTCGCTGTTGCGAAACCGGGGACGGACGGATAGACTGTCCGGATGACCGCAGCCAAGCCCCTCCCAAAGAAGACCCTTGTCCTGGCGACCCGCAACGCGGGCAAAATCCGCGAACTGCAGGCCCTGCTCTCTGGCCTGGGGTTCGAGATACTCGGCCTCGACTCTTTCCCGCACATGGGAGAGATTGAGGAGACCGGCAGCACCTTTGCGGAAAATTCGCTGCTGAAGGCGCGCACCGTGGCCACGGCCACGGGCCTGGTCGCCCTGGCCGACGACTCCGGCCTGGAGGTGGACGCCTTGGACGGCGCGCCGGGGGTATACTCGGCACGCTATTCCGATCCCGGCGCCACAGACGAGAAGAACAACCAGAAGCTCCTCGACGCCCTGCGCACCGTGCCTGAAGAACGGCGCGGCTGCCGTTTCGTCAGCGTTGTGGCGGCCTCAGCGCCCGGCGGGGCCGAGCTTCTGGCCGAGGGCCGCTGGGAAGGCCGCGTGCTGACCGCTCCCCGCGGGGCTGGCGGCTTCGGCTACGACCCGCTCTTCCTGGACCTGGAGCTGGGCCAAAGCGCGGCCGAGCTCGCTGCAGACGAGAAAAACGCCCGCTCGCACCGGGGCCGCGCCCTGCGCGCCCTGCTGACCCAGTGGCCCGCCTTCTGGGAACGGGTCCAGGGCTGACATCCCCCCCACTTTTCGCCAACGGAGAAACAGCATGTGCGGAATCATCGGTTACTGCGGACACAGGCCAGCCGTCCCCCTTGTGGTTGAGGGCCTGCGCCGTCTCGAATACCGGGGCTACGACTCCGCCGGGGTCAGCTTCGTGGCCGGGGGCGAACTTTCGGTCATCCGTGCCGAAGGCAAGCTTTCCAGCCTGGAGCGCAAGCTGGAGCGCCAGCACGTGTTCACCGCCACCTCCGGCATGGGCCACACCCGCTGGGCCACCCACGGCCCCCCGGTGGAACGGAACGCCCACCCGCACCTGGACCACACGGGCCGACTGGCCATCATCCACAACGGCATCATCGAGAACTACCAGGAAATCAAAGCCGAACTCGCCCAGAAAGGCGTGGAGTTCCGCTCCGACACCGATTCCGAAGTGCTGGTCAACCTCATCTCCGACTGTCTGGAGGACGTTGGCGGCGATGTGACCCGCGCCATCTCCAAGGCGCTTTCCCTGGTGGAGGGAGCCTACGCCATCGTGGTCATGAGCGCCGACCACCCCGGCACCCTCTGGGCCACCCGCGCGGCCAGCCCGCTGGTGATGGGCGTGGGCACCGGCGAAAACTTCCTGGGTTCGGACATCCCGGCCTTTCTGCCCTACACCCGCGACGTGGTCTTCCTGGAGGACGGCGAACTGGTCAAGATCACCGCCACCACCTGGGAGGTGCTCAAGACCGACACCCTCGCCCCCGTGGACAAGACGGTCAGCCGCATCAACTGGGATGTGCAGGCCGCCGAAAAGGGCGGATTCAAGCATTTCATGCTCAAAGAGATCTTCGAGCAGCCCAAGGTCATCCGCGACTGCCTGCTGGGCCGCGTGGACCAGCAAAGCGGACAGGTGCGCCTGCCCGAGCTGGACGGACTGCCCGTGCCGGAGCGGCTGCACATCGTGGCCTGCGGCACCAGCTACCACGCCGGTCTTTGGGGCCTGTACCTGCTGGAGAAGCTTGCGGGAATTCCCGTGCAGGTGGAGATCGCCTCCGAATTCCGCTACCGCGACCCCATCCTGCCCAAGAACGGCGTGGTGCTCGCCATCAGCCAAAGCGGCGAGACCATGGACACCATGGCCGGGGTCAAGCTGGCCAAAAGCCGCGGGCTGCCGGTCATCGGCCTGTGCAACGTGGTGGGGTCGAGCATCTCGCGCGAGTCGGACTACGTGGTCTACAGCCAGGCCGGGCCGGAAATCAGCGTGGCCTCCACCAAGGCCATGTGCAGCCAGCTTTGCGCCCTGCTTCTGCTCACCCTCTATTGGGGGCGCAGGTCCGGCCGCCTGGACACGGCCCAATGCACCGCCATTCTGCGCGGCCTGCAGGACATGCCGCGGGTGCTCGAAGACGCCCTGCCCTCCCTGCGTGCAGAAGCCCAGCGCCTGGCCCGGCACTACGCCGAGGCCACCAGCTTCCTCTACCTGGGGCGCGGACCAAGCTACCCCCTTGCCCTGGAAGGCGCGCTCAAGCTGAAGGAAATCAGCTATATCCATGCGGAAGGCTATGCCTCCGGCGAAATGAAGCACGGTCCCATAGCGCTTATCGACCCGCGCTTCCCCACCTTCGCCATGGCCCTGGACGACGAGTTCTTCCCCAAGGTGAAATCCAACCTGGTGGAGGTGCAGGCGCGCGCGGGCGAAATCATCGCACTTACCAACGAGGGCCTGGACCTCGCGGTGGAGCACCCCTGGTTTGTGCCCAAGGCCCAGGCGCCGCTCTCGGCCTTTGTAGTCTTGCCAGCTCTGCAGCTTTTCGCGTATGAAATGGCCGATTACCTCGGCAAGGACGTGGACCAGCCGCGAAACCTGGCCAAGAGCGTCACCGTCGAGTAGCAACCGCGGCCGAACGAGCCGCCAAACCGGACCAGACGCCGGAGAACGCCCGTCATGTCCCAAATGGCCCTGCCACGCAAACGCCCCGTGCTGCTCCTTGTCTCGCTGTTCCTGGCGCTCGGCTTCCTGGGCACCACGCTTGTGAGCTACCACGTCTCGCGGCAGGCCATCCGCGACTCCATACTCACCCAGGAACTGCCGCTGACCTCGGACAACGTGTATTCCGAGATCCTGAAGGATCTGGTGCGGCCGGTGTTCGTGGCCTCCATGATGGCCAGCGACACCTTCCTGCGCGACTGGACCCTGGACGGCGAACGGGACCAGACCCGCCTTACGCGCTACCTGCGCGAGGTCATGGGCAGGTACGGGGCTTTCACGGCCTTCTTCGTGTCCGACAAGAGCGGCAACTACTACCACCCCTCCGGCGTGCTCAAGCGGGTGAACTCCCTTGAGAACCGCGACGCCTGGTACTACCGCGTGCGGGCCATGAAGGAGCCCTACGAGATCAACGTGGACCCGGACATGGCCAACCGGGACCTGTTGACCATCTTCATCAACTACCGCGTGCTGGACTACAAGGGCGAATTCCTCGGCGCCGCCGGGGTGGGACTTACCGTGGAGGCCGTGCGTTCCGCCATCGGCCTGTACCAGGCCCGTTTCGACCGCCGCATCTCTTTCGTGGATCCGCAGGGGCGCATCCTGCTGGCGGGCGACAAGGCCGCCTATCCGGACAGCAACATCCACTTCGTGGAAGGCCTGCGCGAGCTGGCTCCCGCGCTGTTGAGCCAGAAGAGCGGCTCCTACGAATACGTTCGCGACGGGGCCACACACCTGCTCAATGTGCGCTACATTCCGGAACTCAAATGGTTCCTGTTCGTCGAAAAGACGGAAGACTCGGCGTTGGAAGGCATCCGGCGCACCCTGTACGTGAACTTGGCGGTGTGCGCCCTGGTCACCCTGCTCGTGGTCTGGATCACCGGGGTGGCCATTACCCGCTACCAGCGGCGCGTGGAGGAAATGGCCACAACGGACAAGCTCACCGGCCTTTTGAACCGGCAGGCCCTGGATGTCCTCTTTCAGCAGTCCCTGAGCCTCGCCAAACGCTCGGGCGACCCCCTGTGCGTGGTCCTGGCCGACCTCGACCACTTCAAGGACATCAACGACCGCCACGGCCACATGGCCGGAGACCAGGCGCTCCGCCGCACGGCGGCCCTGCTGCGGCAAACCCTGCGCGCCTCCGATGTGATCAGCCGCTGGGGTGGCGAAGAATTTCTGATGGTATTCAAGGGCTGCGACCGTGATGCGGCCGCCGCCCTGGCCGAAAAGCTGCGCGTCAGCCTTGAGCGCGACCCCGAACTGGCCATAGTGGCCCCGGAGGGCGTCACCCTGAGCTTGGGCGTGGCCCAATACGCGCCGGGAGAGAGCGTGGAAAGCCTTGTGGGCCGCGCCGATGCAGCCCTGTACCAGGCCAAGCAGCAAGGCCGCAACCGGGTGGTTTTGGCCTAGCCGACGCCTCCCGCCAGCTCGCACGCCATCCACCAGCGCACGGAGTTCACCAGCCATGCCCGCGTGGCCCGCCGCACATCGTCCGGGGTCAGCGTGCGCTCCCGCGCAATCCCCCGTGCAAGCAGCCGTTCCCGAAACACGCCGGGCAACAGGCCGCAGCGCAGGGGCGGCGTCGCCAGCTCTCCATCAAGCAGCAGCACCAGGCTGGCCCGCGTGCTTTCGGTCACCTCGCCGCGCCGGTTCACCAGCAGCACATCGTCGCAATCCGGGCGCGAGGCCAACGCCGCCTCGAACAAATCGCGGCGTGTGGTCTTGTGCGCCAGCAGTTCATCGGACTCGTCCACTGGCCTTGGCGCAAAGCCCAGACGCACCCGCGAGCGCCCGCCGGACAACGGCGCGGCCTCGAACCGCAGCGCCCCGTCGCGCGGGAGCAGCAACCTAGCCTTCAGGCGTCCGCGCGGATGTCTGCGCGCCAATTCCGCCAACGCGCGCCGCACCGCCGCGCCATCGTACACGAAGCCGAAGTGCCCGGCCGACCGCGCAAGCCGCTCCAAATGCCACTCCAAGAGCGGGTAGCAGCCATTGCGCAGCAGCAGGGACTCGAGGAGCTCGAATTCCGCCTGCGGCTCAAGAGCAAAGCGCAGCTTGGTCAGGCACTCGGCGTATTCGCCCGCTGCGTTCGAGTCGTAGGTCACGCCGCCGCCCACGCCAAGCCGGGCCAGACTGCTCTCGCGGTCCAGCTGAATGGTGCGGATGGGCACGCTGAAGCAGCCCCGGACGCGCCCCGCTGGCGAAGGCTCAAGCAGCCCTATGGCCCCGCAATACAGCCCGCGCGGCTGCGGCTCCAGCTCGCGTATCAGCTCCGTGGCGCGTATCTTGGGCGCTCCGGTGATGGAGCCGCACGGAAACAGGGCGCGCAGGACCTCGGCCAACCCGGCGTCCGGCTTCAGGCGCGCGCGCACGTCCGAGGTCATCTGGAACAGGGTGGGGTACTCCTCCACATGGAAAAGCCTGGGCGCGCGCACGCTGCCGGGCTCGGCCACGCGGCCCAGATCGCTGCGCAGCAAATCCACGATCATGACGTTTTCCGCCCGATTCTTGGGGCAGGCGAAGAGCCCCTCCCGAAGGCGGCGATCCTCGGCCTCCGAACGGCCGCGCGGCGCGGTGCCCTTCATGGGCCGCGCCAGCACCCCGCCCTCGCCATCCAGGCGGAAGAACAGCTCTGGCGACAGGGACAGGATTTCAAAACGCCCCAGGTCCAGCCAAGCGCAAAACCCGCCAGCCTGGGCGCGGGCCAGCTCCACGAACCAACCCAGGCCGCTGCCGCCCATGCGGGCCTCGAAGGGCAGCGTGTAGTTCACCTGATAGGTCTCGCCCTCTGCTATCCATTCACGCAAGCGGGCGAAACGCTCGGCATAGCGCCGGGGCGGGACCAGGGCGCGCCAAGGGCCTGCCTGAAAGGCCGCGTGCTCCTGCGCAAGCTCGGACCAGGCCAGCGGGGCGGCATGGTAGGCCGCCCAGGCCAAAGGCAATCCGTTCATGGAGCTGTGGACGCACAGGGCGGCATCGAAGGCGGGCGCAGCCTCGTAAGCCAGGGCGAGGACCACCCAGCGCCCGGCGAGGCTCTGGGCCTCGGCCCACTGTACAAGTGCCACGACCTCCGGATGCGCCCAGGCGTGACGAATCGCAAGGGGCTGTCCGAAAGCCAGGGTCCGGCCCCAGCCGCCGTCGCTTCCTCCTGCCGCGCCCGTCTTGGCCGAAGCATCGAAAAACACCGCGCCATGGCGGGGAGGCGACGGTTGCCCAGGGTGCCGCGTCACGGTAGGGTGTCCTTGAGGATGCGCAGCACCTGGGCGGCGCTCTGTTCCACCACGTCCAGGCAGCGTTCCCTGGCTCCGCTGGGGCCGAAGGCCAGACGGCCCTCGTCGGTGTCCAGGCGGCAGCCGCAGACCTCGGAACAGCGGTCCGACCCGAAGCGCGACAAGAAAAAGCATCGAAATTCCTGCACAGAGGCGTAGCACTGGTCCAGCTCATCCTCCGCGCCATCGCGTCCAAGGGCCAAGCCAAGGGCCATGACAGCCCCGGCAAGCGCACCACAGGGGCCGTCGGTGCGGGAAAGGCCGCTGCAGAACCCCGTGGCCAGGCGGGGCAGCAAGGGGGAGCGGACGCCCAGTGCCTCGGCGCAGGCCAGGAGCACGGACTCCGCGCATAACAGCGGGGGCTGCGAGCCGAAGCGTTCGCGCGCACGCGCGCCAGCGGCGGCGGGGTCACAATATGGAGAAACAGTGCTGCAGCCCGGCATGGTCCTTCGCCTCACACGTTCATGGTTGGACGCGGAGAGCGCGTCCGGCGAAAGGCGAATGTGCCAAAAGCCCGCCCGGCAGTCCAATGGGAATGCGTGATGCGGGTCTTTCACGCTGCTAATGGCGCAAGGAAACGAAAAAAGCCCCGGCGCTGCCGGGGCTCTCTCGTTGCTGATGGGCAATGGCGAGTCTTAGGCCGCAACCACCGGACGGGGGGCGGGCTTCACCACCGCGCCGCTGCGGATGCAGCGGGTGCAGGCGCGGACGTAGCGCACTTCGCCGGAGGGAAGAACGGTCTTGACGCGCTGCAGGTTGGGCAGAAAACGACGCCGGGTGCGGTTGTTGGCGTGGCTCACGTTGTTGCCGGAGCTGGGGTGCTTGCCGCAAATATCGCACGTCTGGGACATATGGGGATCCTCCTGAAACATTGCTCTATGTAGGGGCACGGCCAGCGCCGCGCCGTACCGGAGATAGCTTTCCGGACTCGGGGAAGTGGACTTTTAGCCCCGCGCCGGGAAAAACGCAAGTGCTTTTTTCTTGACAAACAAAAAGCCCCCCGTATAGACATGCGACCTGCGAGGAGACATGAGCGAACTGTGGATCCCATTGGGCGACATCCCGGCCGAGGGCCGGGAATTTCATTTCACGGACCAGTCCCTGTGGACCGGGCCGATGAAGGAGCTGCGCGTTCCCGGCGCGGTGCGCCGTCCGTTCGAGGCCGACATGCGCATCGTCCCGCAGGACGACGGATTCCTGGTCACGGGCGGTTTCTCCGGATCGCTCATCGTGCCCTGCGGCCGCTGCGCCGAGGACTTCGAACTGGCGCTCGGCGGCGACTTCGAGAGTTTCGAAGCGCCGGACGCTGACGAAGGCCTTGAGGGCGAGGGCCGCCTGCGCATGAACGCCGGCCAGCCGGAGTTCGACGCCGGGGGCTACCTGTGGGAGCAGTTCATCCTCGCGCTTCCGGAGACCCCGGTCTGCGCCGAGGACTGCAAAGGGCTTTGCCCCACGTGCGGCGTGAACCGCAACCAGACAACCTGCGCCTGCAGCCGGGACGATGGCGACCCGAGGCTTGCGGTCCTGCGCAACTTGAAGCTATCATAAGAAACGCGAACGCGCGGGTTCCGCACCCGCCGCGTCCCAAGCACCAATAAAAGGAGCGCCACCATGGCCCTGCCCAAGAAAAAGACCTCCAAGTCCCGCAAGAACATGCGCCGCGCCCACGACCACGTGGCCACCCCCAATGTCGTGCTGTGCAAGTGCGGCGAGCCCGTGCTGCCCCACCGCGCCTGCTCCGCCTGTGGCAACTACAAGGACCGCCAGGCCCTGACCCCCGCGAATGCTTGAGAAAGCGCCCCGCATAGCCGTTGACGCCATGGGGGGCGACATAGGCCCCAGGGTCAACGTGCCCGCCGCTGTGCAGGCCGCCCGCGAAGGAATCAACATCACCCTGGTGGGAGATGAAGAAATCCTTCGCGGCGAGCTTGCGCGCATTGACGGGGCCGACGCCCTGCCCATCGACATCCGCCACGCCTCCCAGGTGGTGGAGATGGAAGAAAAACCCTCCGATGCGCTCCGGCGCAAGAAGGATTCCTCCATTCAGGTGGCCTGCCAACTGGTGAAGGAAGGTCTGGCCGACGGCGTGGTCAGCGCGGGCAATTCCGGGGCGAGCGTCGCCTGCGGCATGTTCGTGCTCGGCCGCATCAAGGGCGTGGAGCGCCCGGCCCTGGCCAGCATCATGCCCACGGAGAAGGAGCCCATAGTGCTGCTGGACGTTGGCGCCAACGTGGACTCCAAGCCCTTCCACCTGGCCCAGTTCGGCCTCATGGGCGATGTGCTGGCGAGAGATGTGCTGGGCGTGGACAAACCCCGCGTGGGGCTCCTGTCCATCGGCGAGGAAGAAGGCAAGGGCAACAGCACGGTCAAGGAAGCCTTTGACCTGCTGAAGCAGACCAAGCTGAACTTCGTCGGCAACGTGGAGGGACGCGACATCTTCACCGGCGACCTTGACGTGGCCGTGTGCGACGGGTTCGTGGGCAACATCTGCCTCAAGCTCTCCGAAGGCTTGGCGCGCAGCTTCGGCCGCGTGCTCAAGCGCGAGCTGAAACGACACATGCTTTCCCGCATGGGCGCGGCGCTCTCCATGCGCTCGCTCAAGAACTTCGCCCAGATGATGGACTACGCGGAATACGGCGGCGCGCCGCTTCTGGGCCTGAAGAGCATCCTCATCGTCTGCCACGGGGCCAGCAACATCAAGGCCGTCACCAACGCAACGCGCATGGCCGCCACCTTTGTGGAACGAAAGGCCCACGAACACTTGGCCGCCAAACTCGCCGCCCACAGCGAACTCGGGCAGTTCAGCAGGCACAAGGCCTCTTAGAGCCCCGGACCTGAGACCGCCCCGATTCCGCATAACCCTGCCGATCCCCCTCGGCGAGAGCCCGGAACAGAGCACCCACATGAATACCCCCTGCTACATCCGCGCAATTGGCCACTGCGTGCCGGAGCGCATCCTCACCAATGCCGACTTCGAGCGCATGGTGGACACCAACGACGAATGGATCGTTACCCGGACCGGCATCCGTGAGCGCCACGTGGCCCTCAATGGCGAAACCTGCGTCGACCTCTGCCTCGGCGCCAGCCAGGCCGCCCTGGCCCAGGCGGGCATGGACGCCCAGGAACTCACCCATGTCATCGTGGGCACCTTTTCGGCCGACTCCGTCATCCCCTCGGCCGCGTGCATGTTGTCGCACAGGCTGGGCATCTCCGGCCGCATGGCCATGGACCTTTCCGCCGCCTGCTCGGGCTTCCTGTACGCGGTGGAGACCGCGCGGGCCCTGCTGATGCTGCACCCCAAGGCGAAAATCCTCGTGGCCGCCTGCGACATCGTGTCCTCCCGCGTGGACTACACCGACCGCAGCACCTGCGTGCTCTTCGGCGATGGCGCCGGTGCGGTGATCCTCACGGCGGAGCCGGGGCAGGGATCGAGCGAAGTGGTGGATGTGCTGCTCGCCGCGGACGGCGCCGTCGGCGACCTGCTGACCGTCAAGGGCGGCGGCTCGGGCACGCCGTACAAGCTGAATGACGCCATCCGCAAGGATTTTTTCGTGGAGATGAACGGCCGCGAGGTGTACAAGCACGCCGTGCGCAACATGAGCGGCATTTGTGAGGAAATACTCACAAAACACGGCCTCACCGACAGGGACGTGGACGTGTTCATCCCGCACCAGGCCAACCTGCGCATCGTGGAGGCCGTGGGCAAGCGCCTGAACCTGCCCGAAGAGCGTGTGTTCACCAACCTGCAGAAATATGGCAACACCTCCGCCGCGTCCGTGCCGCTGGCCCTTTCAGAGGCCGTGGGCGAAGGGGTCATAAAACCCGGACACACGGTGCTGCTGGGCACCTTTGGCGGCGGCTTCACCTGGGGTTCCGCCCTGTTGCGCTTCTAGCTCCTGCGCGTTTGCAGTCCGGCGGATTTTCGGGTAGGTAGCCGTGGCAATCATCCATCAAACCAGGACCACGAAGGGAGAGCACATGAGCGACATGCCCAGGGTTGCACTCGTCACCGGCGGTTCGCGCGGCATTGGCCGCGCCTGCGCCGAACGCCTGGCCAAGGACGGCTTCGAGGTCTACCTGACCTATGTCAGCCGCCCGGAAGAGGCCGAGAAGACCGTGGCCGCCATAGCCGAGGGCGGGGGCGAGGCCAGGGCCTTCCGTCTGGACGCCACCAGCCGCGAGGCCGTGAGCGCCTTTTTCGCCGAGGAGATCAAGGACAAGGTGGAGCTGGCCGCGCTGGTGAACAACGCGGGCATCACCAAGGACGGGCTCATCATCCGCATGAAGGACGAGGACTGGGACCGCGTCATCCAGGTGAATCTCACCGGCGCCTTCGCCTGTCTGCGCGAGGCCGCCAAGATCATGGTCAAGCAGCGTTCCGGCCGCATCATCAACATCGCCTCCGTGGTGGGGCAGATGGGCAACGCCGGCCAGGCCAACTACTGCGCCGCCAAGGCCGGCCTCATCGGGCTGACCAAAAGCGCCGCGCGCGAACTGGCGGGACGCGGCATCACCGTCAACGCCGTCACCCCTGGCTTTGTCCAGACCGACATGACTGCGGTGCTGCCCGAAGCCGTTGTTTCCAAAATGCTTGAGAGCATCCCCCTTGGCCGCCTGGGCTCGACCGAGGACATCGCAAGCGCCGTCTCGTTCCTGGCGGGACCTGGCGCGGGCTATGTCACCGGGCAGATCCTGGCCGTCAACGGCGGGATGTACATGTAACCGTATTCAACAAGTAAACCACACCTTTTGGAGGGACCATGTCCGTAGCCGAGAAAGTCAAAGCCATCGTCGTGGAGCAGCTGGGCGTTTCCGCCGACGAAGTGAAGCCCGAGGCCTCCTTTGTCGAGGATCTGGGAGCCGACTCCCTGGACCTCACCGAGCTGATCATGGCCATGGAAGAGGCTTTTGACATCGAGATCGATGACGAAGAGGCGCAGAAGATCCTCAAGGTCAAGGACGCCATCGACTACATCGAAAAGCACAAATAGGGACAGGACTCCGGGTCCTTCCCGCCACGACATCTTCGGAGCGCCCTGCCTGCGTTGGGCTGCGGGGCGCTCCGCCATTTCACCGCACGGGCTGCCCCCGAAAATAACGGATACGTCTGCATGAACAGGGTTGTCGTCACGGCCGTGGCCGCCATCACCCCCCTTGGAAACGATTCTGATGCAAGCTGGGAGAACCTGCTGGCCGGAAAGTCCGGCATCGCCAAGGTTTCCAGCTTCGATGCGACCGGCCACGACACGCAGATCGCCGGTGAGGTGAAGGGCTTTGACCCCACCAAATACATCAACGCCAAGTCCGCGCGCCGCATGGAAAAATTTGTTCAGTACGCTGTGGCCTCCTCCAAAATGCTCATGGAACGCGCGGGGTACAGCATCCCGCCGGAACAGGGCCACAGGGCAGGGGTCATCATCGGCGTGGGCCTGGGAGGGCTGGACGGCATCGAGCACCAGCACCAGAAGCTCATCGATGCCGGTCCGGGGCGCATCACCCCCTTCTTCATCCCCACCATCATCGCCAACATGGCGGCGGGCATGGTCTCCATCGAGCACGGCGCGCGCGGCACCAACATTTGCACCACAACGGCCTGCGCCTCCGGAACGCACGCCATCGGCTGCGCGTTTTCGGAAATCAAGCTGGGCCGCAACGATGTCATGATCTGCGGCGGAGCCGAGAGCACCATCACCCCTCTGGCCTTCGCCGGGTTCAACGCCATGAAGGCGCTCAGCACCCGCAACGACGACCCCGAGCACGCTTCGCGCCCCTTCGACAAGGAGCGCGACGGCTTCATCATGGGCGAGGGCTGCGGCTTGCTGCTGCTGGAAAGCCTGGAACACGCCAAGGCGCGCGGGGCCGAGATTCTGGCCGAGGTGGTGGGCTTCGGCGCTTCCGGAGACGCCTACCACATGACCGCCCCGCCCGAGGACGGTTCCGGCGCGGCCATCGCCATGCAAAAGGCCGTGGAGGAGGCAGGCATAGCCCTGACCGAGGTGGACCACATCAACGCCCACGGCACCAGCACCTACCTGAACGACCTGTGCGAGACGCGCGCCATCAAGACCGTGTTCGGGGCGCACGCCAAGAACATCGTCATCACCGCCAACAAAGGCCAGACTGGGCATCTGCTCGGTGCGGCGGGCGGCGTGGAGGCCGTGTTCAGCGTCATGACGCTCACGACCGGCGTCATTCCCGGCACGGTGAACCAGATTACCCCGGACCCCGAATGCGACCTGGACTACTGCGCAGACGGGCCGAGGAACAAGCAGGTCGGCTACGTGCTCTCGAACTCCTTCGGGTTCGGCGGCACCAACGGCTGCCTGCTCTTCAAGCGCTACGAGGACTAACGGGCGCGCACACGGCCGCCCGGCACGAAACATCGCCACACGAGGACGCACCATGGAAGAACTCTTCATCCAGGATCCGGAGATCGCCGCCGCTGTCGCGGGGGAAATCGACCGGCAAGTCGGCAAGCTCGAACTCATCGCCTCGGAGAACTTCACCTCCACGGCGGTGCGCCAGGCCATGGGCAGCGTGCTCACCCACAAGTACGCGGAAGGTTATCCCGGCAAGCGCTACTACGGCGGCTGCGAATTCGTGGACCAGGTGGAGGAGCTTGCCCGCGAGCGCGCCAAGCAGCTCTTCGGCGCCGGCTACGCCAACGTGCAGCCCCACTCCGGCTCCCAGGCCAACATGGCCGTGTACTTCGCCGCGTGCAAGCCCGGCGACACCGTGCTCGGCATGAACCTGGCCCACGGCGGCCACCTTACCCACGGCAGCCCGGTGAACTTCTCCGGCAAGCTGTACAACATGGTCTCCTATGGCGTCTCCCAGGACACCCAGACCATCGACTACGACGAGCTGGAAAAGACCGCCAAGGAGACCAAGCCCCGCATGATCATCGCCGGGGCCAGCGCCTATCCGCGCGTCATCGACTTCAAGCGCTTCCGGAAAATCGCCGACGAGGTGGGCGCGGTGCTCATGGTGGACATGGCCCACATCGCGGGCCTCATCGCCGCCGAGCTGCACCCCAACTGCATCGAGCACGCGCACTTCACCACCACCACCACCCACAAGACCCTGCGCGGCCCCCGCGGCGGCATGATCCTCGCCTCAGAGGACCAGACCAAGGTGCTGAACTCGCAAATCTTCCCCGGAATCCAGGGCGGCCCGCTCATGCACGTCATCGCGGCCAAGGCAGTGGCCTTCGGCGAGGCCCTGCAGCCTGGCTTCAAGCAGTACCAGGAGCAGGTGGTCAAGAACGCCGGGGCCCTGGCAGGGTATCTCAAGGACGCCGGCTTCGACCTCGTGTCCGGCGGCACGGACAACCACCTCATGCTGGTGGACCTGCGCAGCAAGAAGATCACCGGCAAGGACGCGGAGATCGCCCTGGACAAGGCGGGCATCACCGTGAACAAGAATGGCATTCCCTTCGACACCACGCCGCCCACCGTGACCTCCGGCATCCGCATCGGCACCCCGGCCCTCACCACTCGCGGCATGATCGAAGAGGACATGCTGGCCGTGGCCGAGGCCATCACCGCCGCGCTGGACAACATGGACAACGACTCCGTGCTCGATGAAATCCGCCTGGAGGTGGAGGACTTCGCCCGCGAGTTCCCCCTCTTCGCCTGGTAGAGACCGTTCCCGCCGCCCGGACCGACAGCGTGAAGCCCGGTCCGGGCGGCTTTTTTCCCCCAAGGCTTCGGGAGGCCCTGCACATGAGCGAACGCATCCCCTGGCCCGTCTACTTCATGCGCATCGCGCACCTGGTGGCCGAGCGCTCCACCTGCCTGCGCAGGAAGGTTGGCGCGGTGGCCGTGCGCGACAAGCGCATGATCGCCACAGGCTACAACGGCACCCCCACAAACGTGCCCCACTGCGCCGAGGTCGGCTGCATCCGCGAGCGCCTGGGCATTCCGTCCGGACAGCGGCACGAGCTGTGTCGAGGCCTGCACGCAGAGCAGAACGTCATCATCCAGTGCGCCCTGCACGGGCTGTCCTTGGCCGGCGCTGAAATATACTGCACCACCGAGCCCTGTCTCATCTGCACCAAGATGCTCATCAACTGCCAGGTCAAGGCCATCTATTTCGCCGAGTCCTACCCGGACGAACTGGCCAACGCCATGCTCAAGGAAGCGGGGGTGGAACATGCCCACATGCCTGGGGACTACCGGAACTCCTGACGCCTTCATGCGCCGCGCGGCCGAGCTGGCCCTGCGCGGACGCGGGGCCACGGCCCCGAATCCCTGCGTGGGCGCCGTGCTGGTGCGCGGCGGCGACATCGTCGCCGAAGGCTGGCACAAGGCCCACGGCGGCCCCCACGCCGAGGTCAACTGCCTGGCCGATGCGGCTCGCAAGGGCGTGAACCCGGCCGAGTGCACGCTCTTCGTCACCCTTGAGCCATGCAACCACCATGGCAAGACACCGCCCTGCACGGGCGCCATCCTGAAGGCGGGCGTCCAAAAGGTCGTGGTGGGCTGCGTGGACCCCAACCCCGATGTTGCGGGCGGCGGCATTGCGACCCTGCGCGCCGCCGGGGTGGAGGTGGCCGTGGGCGTGGAGGAGATCCTCTGCCGCGACCTCATCCACGAGTTCGTGATCTGGAAGACCACCGGCCGCACCTGCAACATCCTCAAAATGGCCAGCACCTTGGACGGCAAGATCGCCGCGCGCGGCGGACGGCCCCAGGCCGTCAGCGGCCCGGAGGCGCAAAAGGACGTGCACCGGCTGCGCGCGCAGGTGCAGGCGGTCATCGTGGGCGGCAACACCTTCTACGGCGACAATCCGCAGCTTACCTGCAGGCTGGCCGAGCCGGACCAGGCCGCCCTGACAGAGGGCTTTTGCCAGCCGTACGCGGTCATCGTCACCAGCAGCCTGCCCAAAGCCTACTCCAACTTCACCATTCTGCGCCAGCGGCCGCAGCAGGCCCTGTTCTGGACCAGCGAATACGCGGCAAAGACCCCCCTGGCAGACGAACTGCGCGAACGCGGCACGCGCATCTGGGGCCTGCCGGAACTTCCGGGCGCGGGCGGGCGCGGGCTCGACTTCGCCCCGGCCTTCGAGCGCCTGCGCCAGGAGCTTTCCTGCCACCTGACCCTGTGCGAGGGCGGCGGGCACCTGGCCCTGAGCCTATGCCGACAGATGCTGGTGGACGAGTTCGTGCTCTACCTGGCCCCGCGCGTGCTGGGCGACGCGGAGGGCAAGAGCCTCTTCGCGGGCGAGGCGGTGCAAAGCATGGAGCAGGCCCTGCCCTTCCGGCTGGCCCACGCGTCCTCCTGCGGGGAGGACTTGAAGCTCACCTACAAACCCCGCGGGGAGGCGTAAATGTTCACCGGACTGGTGCAGGGCATGGGCCGCGTGGAGGCAGTGGAGCCCAAGGGCAAGGAGACGCGCCTGAAGCTGCGCGCCCTGTTCGACTTGGCGCACATCGTTCCGGGCGAGTCCATCGCGGTGAACGGCGCGTGCCTCACCGTGGAGACCTTCGGCGACAAATGGTTCACGGCCTACGCCAGCGCCGAGACCCTGGCCCACACCAACCTGGGCGGCCTCAAAAGCGGCGATGCCGTGAACCTGGAGCGCGCCCTGGCCCTGGGCGACCGCCTGGGCGGGCATCTGGTGAGCGGGCACGTGGACTGCCTGGCCACGGTGTCCTCCATAGAACCCGCCGGAGAGAGCCGCGTGTACTGCCTCTCCTTCCCGGCGGAGCACGGGGCCTTTGTCATCCCAAAGGGCTCGGTGACGCTGGACGGCATCAGCCTGACGGTGAACGCCTGCGGGCCGGACAGCCTGTGCGTGAACATCATCCCCGCCACCCAGCGCGAGACCACCATCTCCGGCTGGAAGCCCGGCGCGAAGGTCAATATGGAGACCGACCTCATCGGCAAATACGTGCGCAACATGCTGGCCGCCTGGATGGGCGGCCAAGCGCCCGAGGCCAAGCCGACATCGCGGCTCAGCCTGGACTTTTTGAAGGAGCACGGATTCTAGCACCGCGCGGCGCAGCGCCCATGCCTGCGCCGCCGCCCCATACGGAGGACCAGATGCCGCGACGCCTCGCCGCCCTGCTCGTCCTGCTGCTGCTGGCCGCCTGCGCCAGCGCCACCAATCTGCGCCCCGGCCCGGAAGGCCCGCCGCCCGGCGGCCTGACCATGCTCTATCCGCAAAAGCCCGAGGCCGTGCTCGAGGCGGCCATCCGCGGCCTGCCGCACATCGGCCTGCATGTGGTGGAGATCGACCCCGCCGGGCGCTACCTGCTGGCCGAGCGCGGCATCAACGCCATGAGCAACGGCGAGAACGTGGGCGTGTACATCGCGCCCTCGGGCGAGGGCTCCAGCGTCACCGTGGTCTCGCGCCGCAAGACGGCAACCAACATCGGGGCCAAGGACTTCACCATGCCCGTGCATTTGCAGCTTGGGCTGGTGCTCGGCCGGGCCATGCCCAAGTAGGGGGGCACCGCACCTCCCAGCACGTCGAAAGCCCCGAAGCGGACGCGCGTCCACTCCGGGGCTTTGCCCTTTGGCCCGGCAGGGGCCGCCGCTTACGCCGCGCTCTGGGCGCTGGGACCGGCCGCCTCCCACCCTGCCATGCACGCGTCCATGCGCGAAAGCGCGCTGCCGTCGGCCTCGAAGGCCAGCACCTCCAGCACGTCGTAGAGCTTGCGCACCTGCCGGATCATCTGCTCCAGGCGCTCGTCGCGGTGGACGAGCAGCCAGATGCGGCTGGTTCCGGCCGCGCCCCCGCCGCTCTGCGGGGTGCACAAAATGCCCTCCACGTTGAAGGCGCGCCGGGCGAAAAGCCCGCACACATGCGTCATCACGCCGGGGTGGTTGTTCACGGTAAGACGCAGGGCCATGAGTTTGTCTTCGGCGGTCATCGCTGTGCCTCCTTATGCGTTGGTGCTGGCCGCGCAGGCGGCAGGGGCGTCCTGGCAGATCATCTCGGTGTTGGCGGCTCCCGGCGGGACCATGGGGTACACGTTCTCGCGGGCGTCCACGGGCACGCGCACCAGGCAGGGGCCTTCGCGCAGCAGCGCGCGCTCAAGCTCGGCCATGGGGTCGCGGGCCTGGGACAGGTCCACGGCGCGCACGCCGAAGCCCTCGGCTATTTTGAGGAAGTCGATGTGATGGCGATAGGTGGAGGCGAACACGCGCCGCCCGTAGAAGAGGTCCTGCTGCTGCTGCACCAGACCCAGGGACCCGTTGTCGGCCAGCACGATGGCCACGCTGGCCCCGGTCTCGGCCGCGGTGGCCAGTTCCTGGATGTTCATCTGCAGGCTGCCGTCGCCGGTGAAGCACACCACCCGGCGGCCCGGATTGGCCAGCGCCGCGCCAATGGCCGTGGGCAGGCCGAAGCCCATGGTGCCAAGCCCGCCGGAGGTGAGCCAGGCGCGCGGCTTGAGGTCCGGATAGGCCTGGGCGGCGCGCATCTGGTGCTGGCCCACATCGGTGACCACGATGGCCCCGTCCTGCCCGGCGCCGTCCGCTGCGGAGGTGAGGATATCGCCGGAGCAGCGCACCAGTCCGTAAGGGGTCAGCGGATTGCCCGCGCCGGGCAGATCCTGCGGGTTCTCGGCCTTGCAGGCGGCCACGCGCGCCAGCCAGGCGGCGCGGTCCGGGTTCTTTGCCCCGCCTGAGACCAGGGGCAGCATGGCCGTCAGGGCGGTGCGCACATCGGCGCGGATGGCCAGGTGCGCGGCCTTGAGCTTGTCCAGCTCGCTGTGGTCGATGTCCAGATGGATGAGCGCGGCGTTGGGGCAGAACTCGTCCAGGCGGCCCGTGGCGCGGTCGTCCAGCCGCGCGCCCGCCACCATGAGCAGGTCGCACTCGCCCATGAGGGTGTTTGCCGCGCGGGTGCCGTGCATCCCAAGCATCCCGATGTTCAGGGGATGGGCATCGGGCAGGATGCCCAGGCCCAGAAGCGACATGGTGACGGGCAGCCCCGCGGCCTCGGCAAAGGCGCGCGCGCCCGGCCCGGCTCCGGAGGCCGCGACGCCAGCGCCCAGCAGCAGGATGGGCCGCCGCGACTGGGCCAGCATCCGCGCGGCCCGTTCCAGCGAGGGCTGGTCCGGCGGCTCCACGGGATCGGGCCCGCCGGGCTCGGGCAGGCGCTCCACGCTGATGCGCGCGGCCTGCACATCCTTGGGGATGTCCACCAGCACCGGGCCTGGACGGCCGGAGGACGCGATGCGAAACGCCTCCGGGATGACGCGCAACAGCTCCTCGGCGCTGCGCACCAGGAAGTTGTGCTTGGTCACCGGAATGCTCATGCCGTAGATGTCCACTTCCTGGAAGGCGTCGGTGCCGATCATGGAGCTGGGCACCTGGCCGGTGATGCAGATGACGGGCACGGAGTCGAGCTTGGCGTCGGCCAGAGCGGTGAGGGTGTTGGTGGCGCCGGGGCCGGAGGTGGCGAAGAACACGGCGGGTTCGCCCGTGGTGCGGGCCATGCCCTGGGCCATGAACCCGGCCCCCTGCTCGTGGCGGGCCAGCACGTGGCGGATGGCCGTGCTGCGGGACAGGGCATCGTACAGGGGCAGGTTGGCCCCGCCGGGAATGCCCGGAATGATGCGCACGCCCTGGCGTTCCAGCAGGCGGATGACGAGCTCGGCTCCGGTCATGGACATGGGGGTCGGCTGGCCTTTTGCGGCGGTCGGCATGAGACACCTCCCTTCTGTGGGGGCCCCGGCTGCGCTGTCGGTGTGGTGGCTTGGCTGTTCTCCCCGAATTGTGGCCCACCAGGGCCGGGAGAACGGAAAACCCCCGCCGACTCGCGCCGACGGGGGTTTGGGTTTGCGAAGAAAACCTGCCCGCTACGACGCGATGTCGCCTACGACGCCTACTACGACGATGACGGCGCAGGCGCGCAGGGCCGGGGCGGCTAGGGCCAGGGCAAGAGCGGCGGTGCGGTTCATCGTGGTTCGGCTCACAGGTTGCGGGTTTGTCTGCTGAACGTGTCCTTACGCCCAATCTCGGAAAAAGGTCAAGCTCCCGCCGCACCACGGCGCTCAAGAATCATGTCGCGCACCTGGTGGGTAAGCCCGCCGAACTCCGGCTTGGTGATCTGGGCGTCGGCCCCAACGCTTTGCCCCTTGTGGAGCAACCCCTTGGAAATAAGCGAGGAAAACAGGATCACCGGCAGTTCCTTGAGCACGGGATCGCTCTTGATGCTCTTGGTCAGGGTATAGCCGTCCATGCGCGGCATCTCCACGTCGGAGACAACGGCGTCCAGCAGGCGCGGAGCGGGAACGCCAAGACGCTGCGCCTCGGCCTTGAGCCCCTGCAAATGCGCCCAGGCGTCCTCGCCGTTGTTCTTGACCTCGACCTCGAAGCCTGCGGCCTCGAAGTTGCGGCGCAACAGAAAGCGCACGGAGGTGGAGTCGTCCACAAGAAGCACGCGCAAGGGGTCGTCCAGGCTGGGCGCGGGGATGCTTTCGGGTTCTTCGTTGGGCAGGGCGTTCAGCTCGGCCAGGGCGCGCTCCAGGTCCAGCAGCAGGGCGAAATGGTCGCCCAGGCGCACGGTGCCGGTGATGCAGTTGCCGGGCATGTCGGCCAAATAGCGGCTGGGCGGCTCCACCTCGCTCCAGCTTACGCGGTGGATCATGGTGACGCCGGAGACGAGGAACCCGGTGCGCACGCCGTTGAATTCGGTCACGAGGATGGGCTCGTGGCTGGACGGGGCGCGGGTGACGCCGAGCCACACGGACAGGTCCACCACGGGCAGGACCATGTCGCGCAGGGGAATGACCCCGAGGTAGCTGGGGTGCGCGGCGGAATCGCACGGCTCAAGCTGCGGCGGGGACTCGATGATCTCGAGCACCTTGGCCACGTTGACGCCGAAGTAGGCGTTCTCCGCCAAGCCGCCTTCTCCGGGCTGGGCCAGGTAGAGTTCGATGATCTCCAACTCGTTGGTGCCGGACTCCAGCAGAATGTTGGTCTGGTTCATGCGGGCTCGCCCCTGCTCCTGGTGGCCGATGGCTCCGGCCCGGTGTTCGATACGGGTCCTAGGTGGACTGGGAGGCCGCGCTGGCGTGGCGCACAGGCAGGGCCAGGTGCTCCCACTGCAGGGGCTCCTCGTGCTTCACGCTGCGCAAAATGGCCGCGCCGAGCACCTCGTCCCAGTGAACGGGGGAAATGCCGTCCAGGGGGCTGCGCGTGGTCAGGTCGGCCGGGGTCAGCACGTGGCCGGCGGGCAAATCGCGCGAGAAGACCATGCACTTGCGCAGTTTCTTGGCCGCGGCCTGTTCCTCGGGAAAAACCTTCTTGCCCTTCTGGATCATGCAAGCCTCCACCTCGCGGATCATGGCCACAAGTTCGGCCAGCTCCGCAGGCTCCAGCGAGGCTTTGTGGTCGGTGCCGACCTGGTTCTTGTCCAGGGTGAAGTGGCGCTCCACCACGCAGGCGCCCAGGGCCACGGAGGCCACGCTGGGGGCCAGACCGCGCTCGTGCCCGGAATAGCCCACGGGCAGGCCATAGCGTTCGCGCAGGAACTCCATCACCGGCAGACCGATCTGCTCCGGAGCGCAGGGATAGGAGCTGTTGCAGTGCAGCAGCACAAGCCTCTCGTTGCGCTGGCGGATGAGGGACACCGCGGCGTCAACCTCCTCCAGGGTGCTCATGCCCGTACTCATGATGATGGGCAGCCCGCTCGCGGCGATCTTGCGCACAAGGGGCACGTTCACCAGGTCTGCAGAGCAGATCTTGATGAGCTGCATTCCAAGACCCAGCATCTCTTCAAGGCTCACCTCGTCCCAGGCGGAGGCGAAGAACACCAGCCCGAGCGACTCGGTCAATTCCTTGAGTTCGGCCATCTGCTCCACGGAAAGTTCGAGCGCCTTGCGGTGCGCGCCGTAGGTGGGGCCAAAGCTGTTGGCGCCTGTGTAGGGAGCCTCGCGCCCGGCGCGCGTCAAAAGCGACTCCATGTGGCGCTTCTGGAACTTCACGGCGTCCACTCCGGCGCGCGCAGCCTCCTGGACCATGCGCCGGGCCTGTGCCATGTCGCCCTGGTGGTTGTTGCCCACCTCGGCCACGATGAAACAGGGATGCCCCTGGCCGATTGCACGCCCGGACGGAAGCGTTATGCTGTTGACCTGCGCCATGCTTACAACCTCACGATCTCGAGCCCCCTCCTGGTGGAGAGGGGCTGCAGTTGCTGATGAATCTCGTCCTGGCGGCCGAAAGAAGTGATGACCACGGCCTGGCAGTCCACCTGCTCCAACACCACGGGAGCGGAGATGACGTAGCGGTGGAACGGCGCGCCGTGCTTGCCCGTGTCGTTGTCCACCACGGCCACAACCTGGAAGGCGGTGTCGCGCAGGGCGGAAAGCACCACCTCGCAGGTCTCGGACGCGCCGAACAGCGCGATCCTGCGGCGTCCGCGAGCCTCCAGGCCGCGCAGGCGGTTGGCGATGAAATCCTTGATGTTGGTGTACAGGCGAATGGTCTCGCTGGAGTAGTCGCTGAACATCTGTCGGCGGCTCTTTTCGCCTCCGCTGGTGAGGACATAGCGGTAGCTTTTGCCGTTCACCGGCCGGTACTCGATGAGGTTCTGCTCCTGCAGGAGCTTCAGGTACTGGTTGACCATGGCTCCGCTGAGCTTGAGCCGCCGTCCCAGTTCGTACTGCGACAGGCCGGAATCCTGGGACAGGGAGTCCAGAATGGCCAGCACGCGCGTCTCCTTGCTGGGCTTGAGATATTTCCCTTCAGAAAGCAGCATGTTCGTTCACTCAGTGGTTGGTGCCTGGGTCCTGTTCCGCGCTATTTCGGCTTGCTCCTGGCTGCGGAAGCCTCTGCCGCATGAAGTCCACGCCACAGGCCATGCAATTTCCGGGCAACAATGCGCAAATCATTCACCTGGTCAATAATTTTCATAAAAAATCAAAGTCCAGAATAGGATTGGAATAGCCCACCCCCGCAAGCGGTGTCAAGAAGCCCCCACCTCCACGGCAGGCTGCGAACCAGTCCCGCCGCGCTTCCGGGCAGGCTTGATCATTCATGGAGCCAATGAACCGTCACTGTCAAACTTCCGCCAACAGCGTGTTTCAAACCCCGAAGCCCGGACGGGCTCATTTCCCCTTGCCACCATGTTTGCGGCCAACTATAGTCCACCGGCGCTTTTAAAGCGCCACGACGCCGCACGAGGGTTCACAATGTCTGAGATCGACCGTCCCTGGCTTTCGCATTATGATCAAAATGTCCCGGCAGCGCCCAAACTTGCCGTCAAGCCGGTGTTCGATCTGCTGGACGATGCCGCGTCGCGCTGGCCGGACCGCCCTGCCGTCGTATTCCAGAACACCAGCATCAGCTACGCCAAGCTCAAGAAATATTCCGGCCTGGTGGCGGCCAACTTGCGCAAGCAGGGGCTCAGGCGCGGCGACCGCGTGGCCGTCATGCTGCCCAACACCCCGCAGACGGTCATCGCCTACTGGGGCGTGCTGCGCGCGGGAGGCACGGTGGTCTTCACCAACCCGCTCTACATGGAGACGGAGATTCTCCACCAACTCAAGGACTCCGGCGCGCGCTTCGTCATCACCCTGGATTTGCTGTGGCCCAAGCTGGAACCCCTGCGCCCCCAGCTTGGCGTCGAAAAATTCTTCGTCACCAGCATCGCCGACTCCCTGCGCTTCCCCCTGTCCATTCTCTACAAGCTGCGCGCCTGGCGCGAGGGCCAGAACCGCAAGGTGCCCTTCGACGGTGACACCGTGCATACCTGGGGTTCGCTGTTGGGCGGGCTTTCCACCTACACGGTCAAGGGAATCATACCGGAAAAGGACCTGGCGCTCTTGCAGTACACCGGCGGCACCACTGGCCTGGCCAAGGGCTGCATGATCACCCACGCCAACCTTTGCGCCAACGCCCTGCAGTGCACCGCCATGCTGCCCGGCATGGGCGAAAAGCAGGAACTCTTCCTCGGCGTGCTGCCCTACTTCCACATCTACGGCCTCACCGTGTGCCTGAACCTGTGCACCGCGCTGGGGGCCACACAAATTCCCTTCGCCCGCTACGTCCCGGCAGACGTGCTCAAGACCATCCACAGGGAACGCCCCACGGTGTTCCCTGGCGCGCCCTCGGTGTACATCTCCCTGTTGCAGCAAAAGAACGTCGGCACCTACGATTTGTCCTCCATCCGCTACTGCGTGTCCGGCTCCGCCCCCATGCCGGTGGAGTGGTTCGAGCAGTTCCGGCAGGCCACGGGCGCGCGCATCTGCGAGGGCTACGGCCTGTCCGAGGCCAGCCCGGTGACGCACATCAACCCCCTGCACGGCGTGGCCAAGCACGGGTCCATCGGCCTGCCCGTGCCCGGCACCGACGCCAAGATCGTGGACATGGACCTGGGCGGCCCGGCCCTGCCGCCGGGCAAGCTGGGTGAACTGGCCGTGCGCGGCCCGCAGGTCATGGCCGGATACTACAACCGCCCGGACGAAACCGCCGACGTGCTCCGCAACGGCTGGCTCTACACCGGCGACATCGCCTACATGGACGAGGACGGCTACTTCTTCATCGTGGACCGCAAGAAGGACCTCATCATCAGCGCGGGCTACAACATCTACCCGCGCGAGATCGACGAGATTCTGCACCAGCACCCCAAGGTGCAGGAGGCCGTGGCCGTGGGCATCCCCTGCGATGCGCGGGGCGAAGTGGTCAAGGTGTACGTGGTGCCAAAGCCCGGGGAAACCCCCACCAAGGCAGAGATCATCGCCTTCTGCCGCCAGAAGCTGGCCGGCTACAAGGTGCCCCGCCATGTGGAATTCCGCGAAAGCCTGCCCAAGACCATGGTGGGCAAGGTGCTGCGCCGCGCCCTGCGCGCGGAGGAAGCCGAACGGACAGGGACCGGCGCCTCGCCCAAGGTGGTGGACGACACCAGCGCGGAATCCTGACCCGCCGCATCCACCGCGGCAAGACGAACCACAGCGCCCCGCCCCTCCAAGGCCGGGGCGCTTTCTTCTTCAGCGCGCATCATGTCACACGGTCGGCGTGTGCGCGACACCGGACGCAAGCATACTCTCCCCATAGGACAGCGTTCAGGCGTTGCGCAAAGTGCGCCCGCCCCTGTCCAAGGGAGGCCCCAAGCATGGACCGCACCCCGCCTGCCACGGCAGCAAAGCCCAGACACGTCACGCCCGCCTCCTCCACCGCTTCGGTCCGAGGCCTGGCGTACACCCTCTTCCGACACGGCCGCGGCCTGTCCCACGAGGAATCGCTCCGCAGGATGCGCGCATCCCTGCCCATGGGGCCGGATTGGCCGCCCAAGGCCGCCTAAGGTCGGCCGGGGGACATGAAAAAAGACGGCCCCCGCCTGAAGCGGAAGCCGCCCTGCCCTGGCGAAAACGTTCCCGGCCTACTGGGCCAAAATGCTGGCCTTCTTGATGATCACGGGCTGCACGGGCACATCGTCGAACATGCCCTTCTTGCCAGTGCGCACGCCCTTGATCTCGTCCACCACGCGCTTGCCGTCCACCACCACGCCGAACACGGCGTAGCCCCAGCCCTCGTCGGTCTTGCCGCGATGGTCCAGAAAACGGTTGTCGCGCACGTTGATGAAGAACTGGGCAGACGCCGAGTGCGGGTCCGAGGTGCGGGCCATGGCAACGGTATACAGGGTGTTTTTCAGGCCGTTGCCCGCCTCGTTGCGGATGCCGGGGCCCGTGGGCTTTTCGCGCATGTTGGCGTCGAAGCCGCCGCCCTGGACCATGAAGCCGTTGATGACACGGTGGAAAATGGTGCCGTCGTAGTGCCCGCTCTTCACGTAGGACAGGAAGTTGGCCACCGAGAGCGGGGCCTTGTCTTTGTAGAGTTCGATGACAATGTCGCCCTTGCTGGTTTCGAGCTTGACCAGGGTCTTGCCTGCCGTGGAGCCGGGCTGGGCGGCACTCTGGGCCAGGCAGGGCGCGGCCAGGGCAAGCGCCAAGCCAATGCCCATGAACAGACGGAGGAAACGCTGCATGGTGGATTCTCCTTTGTTGTCCGGATGTTCGCGGGCTTTCCCGCTTGCGGGACCCTAGCAGACGCGCCCGCCCAGGGCAATGGCGCGCATTCCCGTCTGCGACGGGGAAAATCCGCGTCCCCCGGTTGTCAGCACGCGGTCGATGGGCTAGCCTTGGGTCACCGCTCCCGCCGAACCAGGAGGCTTCGCCATGCAGACAACACCCCGCCCGTTCCGGGCCTGTCCAGTCGGGCTGGCCCTGGCCGCGCTGCTGGTCCTGGCAGTTGTTTGCCCGGCCCAGGCACAAGAGCCGGCCCAGGCCGCGCCGGAGGCGTTGTCGGCCGACCGCGCCATCGCCACAGCGCCCGTGCGGCATGTGCTGGTCAAGGCCATGGGCCAGGGCGCCACCCCCAAGGAGGCCGAAGCCCAGGCGGTGCGCAACGCGCGCGCCCTGGCCGCCGAACGGCTCAAGGCCCTTGGCGGCGAAAACGCCCTGTTCCCCGGCGAGGCCTTCCAGCGCATCGTGAGCCTGCGGCACTTCCCGGCCATGGGCTTCAGCCCGGCTCGGGCGGTGCTGCTGCTTGAACTGCGCCTGCGCGGCCAGGCCGAGCCTACACCCTCTGACGCGAAGCTTCTGACGCTCCGCGCCACGGTTCAGGATGCGGAACTCAACCTGATGGCCGACCGTCCCTGCGAAGCAGCCGTCCTGCACCTGCCCGCCGGTGCAGACGAGCCCGAATTCCTTCCAGGCGGCACGCAGGTTCTGCGCTTGACGCCTGGACGCTCCGCATCGGTGGCCCTGCCGCACGGCGCCCATGACGTTGTTGCGCTTGGCTGCACAGGGGGCCTGGCCCTCCCGGCCGATCCGGCCACGGTCAACGAAGCGCTGACAAAGGCCCGCGCGGGCAGGCCCCGCCCGGCCCAGCTGGAAGGAGTGGTCTCCGACTGCGTGGAGTTGCGGCTCGATCTTGGCGCGACGCGGCAACGCTCCATGCGCCTCAAGGGGCCGGACACGCCCGTCAACATGACCGGCGCGGCCGGACGCGACGCCGGACTTCCCGATCCCCCGGCCGCGACAGCGCCCTGACGGCCATGCCCGCGCTCTTGCCCCCACTGCCGCCGCCCGCACGCGGCCTGCTGGTCGCAGGACTGGCGGTGGCCCTGCTGAGCCTCACCTTCGCCCTTGCTCCGCAGCCCTTCGAGCGGCTGGAACTGGCGGCCTCCGACCTGCGGCTCCGCCTTGCGCCGCGACCCCAGCCCAGCCCGGATGTTGTGCTGCTCACCATCGACGACGCCACCCTGGGCGCATACGGCGGCTGGCCCCTGCCCAGAGCGGTCCATGCGCGGGTGATCGACACCCTCACCCGCTGCGGGGTCTCGCTGGTGGCCTTCGACATCGTGTTCCGGGGCGCGGCTTCCGGAGAATCCGGCCCGGCCGAGGACACGGCCCTTGAGGAAGCCATCCGCCGCAATGGGCGCGTGCTGCTGCCTGTGGGGGTGGCTCTTGTGCGCGAGACGGAAGTGGTGCGGCTGTCACCGGAACCGGACGACCTGCCGCTGTTGCCGTCGCTCATCGCACCCGGCGACCTGCGCGTTCAGAAACTGCTCCAGACCGAGCAAACGGTGCTGCCTGCGGCGCGTTTTTCCCGCCACGCCTTGGGGCTTGGGCACATCGCCGCCACCCCGGACGCGGACGGCGCGTACCGCCGGATGCCGCTGCTTGTCGGATACCATGGCCAGGTTCTGCCCGCCCTTGCCCTGCGCCTTGCGGCCAGCCACCTCAAGGCCTCCATCGAACCGCACCAGGGCCGGGTGGACCTTGTGCGCGAAGGACTGCGTCTGCCGATCCCCACGGACGCTTCTGGAGTGCTGGCGGTCAACTTCGCGGCCCCATGGGGGCGAGGATTCTGGCATCTCTCCTACGCCGAAACGCTTGATGCCGCCGGAGACCCCGCGCGCATGGCCTTCCTGCGGCAAGGGCTTGAGGGCAAGGCCGTGCTGGTGGGGCTGGCCGCCTCCGGCACCACGGACATCAAGGCCACGGCGCTCTCACGGGCCGACCCGCTGGTCACCCTGCACGCCAATCTGGCGAGCCAGATCCTGACCCGCGCCAGCCTTCCGGCCACGCCTCCCTGGGCCGGAGCGGTGATGGGAGCCGTGTTCCTTGCCGCCGCCGCCCTGCTCTATCTGCGCCTGCCGCTGCGGCTGTTCCTGCCCTCCGGGATTCTCCTCGCCCTGCTCTGCCCGGCCGCCAACATGGCCCTGTACGCAGCCACGGGCCTCGCGCCTGGACTTGTGGCACCAAGCCTCGCCGTGACCACGGGCGTACTGGCCCTGCTGGCGGACGCCCTGGCCCGCACCGCGCGCGACACCGCCCGCCAGCGCCGCATCCTGGAGGCCTACTTCTCCCCCAGCATCGCCCGGCAAATCCTGGACTCCGGCGAGGACATCATGCAGGGCAGAAGCGTGGACCTCACCATACTCTTTGCGGACATCGCGGGCTTCACCGCCATGAGCGACCGCATGGATCCCGCCGAGGTACAGCGGTTCCTGGGCGAATACTTCGAGGAAATGACGGCCTGCGTGTTCCGGAACCAGGGAGCCGTGGACAAGTACATGGGCGACGGCCTCATGGCCTTTTTCGGCTATCCGGAAACGGACACTGCGGATTCGCTGGAAAACGCCAGACTTTCGGCCGTGAACGGAGTGCGCGCGGCGGTGGAGATGCAGGCCGCCGTATCCCGCCTGAACCTCCGCTGGCGTGAGCAGGGCAGGCAGGCCGTGGCGGTGCGCATCGGGGTCAACACCGGCCACGCCATCGTGGGCGACATGGGCAGCGCCAGCCGCCGCGAGTTCACTGTGCTCGGGCGCAACGTCAACATGGCGCAACGGCTGGAAGGGGCGGCGTCTCCGGGCGACGTGCTCTTGAGCGCCCGCACGGCCGCGCTGGTCCGAAGCCAATTCCGGCTGCGCGAACCCATCGCCCTACGGCTCAAGGGGTTCGACAAGGAGATGGAAGCCCGGCCCGTGGAGCTGCCCGAGGTCTAGCCGGGCGTTGCCCCGTGCCCGGAGCGGAAACGCAGGGCCGCGCGCACGAAGGCCGGAGCCCAATGCGGCGCGCCCAGCGCGTGGATGTGCGTGTACGAAGCAAAGACATTGCCCGCGAGCAGACCATCCCGGCCGGACAGCATTCCATGCCCGCGCAGCATCCGCAACGCCAAGGGCGGCAGACTGGAGCCAGCATCGGTTTCAGTGCAGGCAGAATAATGGAATTCATGCCCGCTGAGGCGCAGGCCAAGCGGATGGAACGGGTTGTCGGCCTCCACCAGGGCCTCCACATAGCCGAGGCCCTGCGGCTTGGCGCACAGGCGGGTCGAAAGCGGGAACACGCCCGCCAAATCGTGCCGAGCGTCGTCCAGTTGCACCGCGCGGCACAGGTACATGAACCCGCCGCACTCTGCGTACATGGGCAGCCCGTGCTCCGCCAACGCGCGCACATGGCTGCGAATGCCCACGTTCGCCGAAAGGGCCGCGGCCTGGGTCTCTGGAAATCCACCGCCCAGATACAGCCCATGCAGCTCCGGCCAGGGCTCGTCCGAAAGCAGGCTCACGCGGCGCAGCTCGGCCCCGGCGCGCGCAAGCGCCTCAAGATTCTCCGGGTAATAGAACCACAGGGCCGCATCGTGAACATAGCCGATGACCGGCGCCTGCTCCGGCGTGCACACCCGTTCCGGCCAGGGGACCAGAGCGGTCGGCGCAAGGGGCGCCGCAGCCCGCGCGGTATCGAGCACGCGATCCAGCTTGACGCAGCGCTCCACCACATCGGCGATGGCGTCCAGCGCCGCCTCGCGCGCGCCGTGCTCCTGGTCGGACACAAGCCCCATGTGCCGCTCCGGAATGGGATTTGCGGTCATTTTGGGCAGGCAGCCAAGCACGGGAACCCCGGCCAGTTCCTCAATGCAACGGGTCAGGATGGCGCGGTGCCGCTCCCCGGCCGTGCGATTCAGAATGACTCCGGCGAGGGCGAGCCCTGGCTCAAAGGCCTTGCACCCGGCCACAATGGCTGCGGCGGTGCGCGTCATCTTGGTGGCGTCCAGCACAAGAATCACCGGTGCGGAGAGCTGCCGCGCCAGTTCAGCTGTGGAGCAGGTGCCCTCAACGTCCTTGCCGTCAAACAGCCCGCGATTGCCCTCGATGACGGAAATGTCCGCCGTACGGGCGCGCTCGGCGAACAGCGCAGCCACCACCTGGCGGTCAAGCAGGAAGGGATCGAGGTTGCAGGCGGGGCGACGGGAGGCGTGGAACAGCCATGCCGCGTCGATGTAGTCCGGTCCCTTTTTGAAGGGCTGGACCGCGAGTCCCTGGCGCGCAAGGGCGCGGCACAGGCCTATGGAAACAAAAGTTTTACCCGAGCCGCCGGACAGGCCGGCCAGAACGATGCGGGGTGGGTTCTGCATGGCGTTGGGCTCGCGTTCGGAAACGAGAAAAGCCTTGCCCGTCCGGGCAAGGCCCTCTCGTAACAAGCGGTGGGAGCGAAAGGTCTAGTCCTCGCCATCGGCGTGCTTGCCGGCGCCGGACAGGCCGTACATGGTGGTGCTGCCGGAAGACCAGAACACCAGAATCTCCTCGTTGACCATCTGGGTGAGGATCTTCTTCACATCGCGACCCTTCTCATCCGGGAACAGGCCGGTGAAGTCGTTGAAGTAGAACTTGCTCTTGCTCTTGGCCTTGGAATTGATGAATTCAATGATCTTGGCTTTCGCCTCTTCATACACAAGCGCCATGGTGTTGCCCCTTTGTTGAGTGAGGGGCGCGGAGAGAATCCCCGCGCCCCGTATATCTCAAGCGCTAAATTAGAACTTGAACTGGGTGGTCTGGCGCCAGGTGTAGTACGCCGGATCACGGAAGTCGTCGATCAGGTGGGCGGAGAACTCCAGATCGCACTTCTCGAAGAAGCGCTCCCAACCGATGCGGTTGGCCCAGTCGCCCAGGCGCTCGTACTTGCGGGCATCGGCGGCGTAGGCGTCCAGGATCTTCTTGATGACCTTGGTCATGGTCGGCCAGCGGGGCGGCTCGTTGGGGATGAAGGGCACCACGACCTTGGAGAAGGAGGGCTTGGTCATGCGGTTGCTGATCTTGCCGCCGACCATGAGGGCGATGCCGTCACCGTCCTTGTCGGCCAGGGGCATGGCCGGGCACATGGTGTAGCAGTTGCCGCAGAACATGCAACGCTCGTTCTTCACGGCAACGGTGTTCACCTGCTTGCCCTGGTACTCGATTTTGGTGGGACGGATTGCGCCGGTCGGGCAGGCGGCCACGGCCAGGGGCACTTCGCACACGTTGTCGAGGTTCTCGTGGTCGATGATCGGGGGCTTGCGGTGAATGCCCAGGATGGCGATGTCGGAGCAGTGCACCGCGCCGCACATGTTCAGGCAGCACGCCATGGAGATGCGCACAGGGGCGGGCAGGCGCATGTTCTGGAACTCCTCGAACACCACGTCCATGGTGGCCTTCACGGTACCAGAGGCGTCGGTGGCGGGGGTGTGGCAGTGGACCCAACCCTGCGTGTGCACGATGTTGGTGACGCCGGCGCCGGTGCCGCCGACGGGGAACTTGTGCGAGCCGCCCGCGAACTTCATGCCGTTCAGCTCGGCCTTGAGGGCCTTGGCGGCCTCAAGGGTTTCGACCATGAACTCGATGTTGTTGCGGGTGGTGAAGCGCAGGTGACCGCCGCAGTACTTGTCGGCGATGTCGCAGATCTCGCGGATGTGGGTCACGGACATGAGGCGCGCGCCACCGCAACGGATGGTGAACACCTTGTCGCCGGAGAGGGCGACGTGCATCAAGAGGCCCGGCTCCAGGATCTCATGGTAGTCCCAGTTGCCCTTGTTCTTGGCGATGATCGGGGGCAGGAACTTGGTGAAGTGCTGGGGACCGATGTCCGTGATGCGGTTCTGCATCGGTTTTTCGGGATTGTATCCGGAAGAAATGAAGGCCATGTTATGCGTCCTCCTTCAGGTTAGCGCTGGTGCTTGGAGCGGTAATCGGCGATCTCACGCTGCCAGCCGCCCTTCACGTCATCTTCCTTCCAGAAAATGTACGGATTGTGGCGGGGCTCCCTCACGTGGCGGGGATCGGCGGTCAAGCCGGTCACTTCCAGGAGCTTGGCGAAGCCGAGGCGCTTCAGGGTCTCGCCGATACGCTCGCGGTTCTTGCCTTCTTCCATCCACCAATCCCAGGTGGCTTCGATGAACTCCTTGATCTCGTCGTAGGGTTCCTCGACCTTGATGAAGGGGATGGTGAGCGAGCCCATCTGCGGGCCGTCGAGGATCGGGGCCTTGGCGCCGACCAGGATGGAGCAGCCGCGATCGTTGCCGATCTTGAGCGCGCGGGGCATGACGCAGATGCAGTGCATGCAGCGCACGCATTCCTTGTTGTTGATCTCCAGCTTGCCGTTTTCGTAACGGATGCACTGGCTCGGGCAGCGCTCGACGACTTCCTTCTGGATGTCGAACTTGCCCCAGTCGCGGCCGGCGTAGGCGCCGGCGTTGGGGGCCAGCTCGCCGCCGACGTAGGCGGCCACGGCCTTCTGGTCAACGCGGATCTCGTCGCGCCAGGTGCCGATGAAGCTCATGTCGGAGCGGGCGATGGAGGCCACGCAGCCCAGCGAGCAGCCGTCGAACTTGAACTTGAACTTGTAGGGGAAGGCGGGGCGGTGCAGCTCGTCCTGATACTGCTGGGTCAGCTGGTAGCACAGCTCCTGGGTGTCGTAGCAGGCGTACTCGCAGCGGGACTCGCCCAGGCAGCAGGCCGGGGTGCGCAGGTTGGAGCCCGAGCCGCCCAGGTCGTTGTTCATGTTGTGGGTCAGTTCGAAGAAGATTTCCTCGAGCTGCGGGGTGCTGGTGCCGATGAGCACGATGTCGCCGGTGGCGCCGTGCATGTTGGTCAGGCCGGAACCGCGCAGCTCCCAAAGGTCGCACAGCTGACGGAGGAACTCGGTCTTGTAGAACATGCCGGAGGGCTGGGCCACGCGAACGGTGTGGAAGTGGGCCACGCCGGGATACTTCTCGGGCTGGTCGCAGTAACGGCCGATGACGCCGCCGCCGTAGCCGAACACGCCCACGATGCCGCCGTGCTTCCAGTGGGTTTCGCCGTCCACATAGGAAAGCTCGAGCAGACCAAGCAGGTCGTCCGGGCACTCGGCGGGAATCTGGTACTCGACGCCCTTGGGATTCGCATACCGATGCTCGATCTCCTGCTTAATGTCGGACACAAAGCTGGGCCACGGGCCGCTTTCCAGCTGGTCCAACAAGGGGGTTTTGTGTTTCGCCATTCCCTTAACCTCCGTTGTTTGAAGTAAGATGTTGCCACACTCCTGAAACTACCCGGCATGCGCCCGCTGGCGCGCGGGGCCGTCGCCGGATGTCTTTCCTCCATCAGGCGAGGCGCTTGTGAATCGGCTCACACGGGCAGGGCCAGTGCCACCAATTCCAGCGCATGATTCCTCATCTGTTACGGAAAATCCACCGTCTCTGTCAACATAAATCCGGATTTGAATGGCTTCTCATGCGTCTTTGCGCACAAGCCGCCCCAAGAGAGCCCCGGTTGATTTCCGCTGCGGGCCGGGGTAAGCAGGCTTGCCCGGAGGTCCGGGCAAAAGGCGTATGCCAGCCTGCCCGTAACCACTAGCGCAAACCAGGCTTGCCAGGCAATCACTATCTTGACTCGCACCACCGACTCCTCCACCGGCTGCAGGCGCTGCGGCGCGTGCTGCGCCGAGGGCGGCCCCGGCCTCCACGGCGAAGACGCCGCGCTCTTCCTCGGACAGGACGCGCTGCCGCTCTCCATGCTGGTGGCCTACCGCCGCGGCGAGCCCATGCGGGACCAGATCAAGGGAATCATCGCCCCCCTGACGCGCGAGATGCTCAAGATCAAGAGCGCTTCGGGCTCGCGGGCCTGCCTGTTCTACGACGGCAGAAGCCGCTCCTGCGGGCTGTACGACCGCCGCCCGGCCGAATGCCGCGCCCTGCTTTGCCTGGACACCAGCGCCCTGGCGGCCATGTACGATGCGGACCGGCTTACCCGCGCGGACCTGCTGCCCACGGGCCACCCGCTGCGCGATGTGCTGGCCGAGCACGACGCCCTGACGCCGCCAACGCGCATCGCCACGCTGGCCGAGGCCTTCCGCGCCGGGGGCGCCGCCGGGCAGGACGCCTTAGAGGAGCTTACCCGCATGGTCCTGGCGGACAGGGCCTTCCGCAACGCCCTCGCAAGCCGCGCCGGCATCGACGCCGAGTATCACGACTTCTTCCTCGGCCGGGACATGGCGGCGCTGCTGGCCGCGCACGGGCTCGCCCTGCGCGACGACGCGGGCACCGGCTTCCGCATCCAGACCGACCCGCTGTGGCGCGCACAAGGCGCAGCGGGCACCCCCATACCACGGAGACGCATATGAAAGACGAGCTTGGCGTTTACTATTATCCCGCCCCCCAGCACCCGGAGGCGCGCATGTACGTGCGCAAATACGCCGGGCGCGTAGAGTTCCGCATGTGGCACCGCGACGACACGACCGTGTGGGACAAGCACCAGTGGCTGCCCTACGCGGTCATCGAGCAGGCCGCCGCCATGTTCAAGGCCAGCGGCAAGGAAACCGATCCCGCCAGCCTCTACGACATCAGCGTGGCGGAACGCCTGCTCATGGAGGAATAGAACGCCATGCGCAAGGCCCTTCCCCTGGTTCTTGCCGCCCTGGTCACCATGCCGGGCCTGGGTCTGCGCCTGTCCGGGATCCACCTGGACGCGCCTTCCATGGCGCTGATCTCCGGCCTGGCCATCCTTGGCGCGTCGTTTCTGCTCCTGTGGGCCTGCGACGTGGCCCAGATGGACATTCCGCAGACCCTGGCCCTGGCCGTGGTGGCGCTCATCGCCGTGCTGCCGGAATACGCGGTGGACATGTACTTCACCTGGCAGGCGGGCCAGCACCCGGAGTCCGACTACGCCCACTACGCCATCGCCAACATGACCGGCGCGAACCGGCTCTTGATCGGCGTGGCCTGGTCGGCCATCGCGGGGCTGCACTGGTTCAAAACCCGCCGCCGCGTCATTCTGGATGTTGAGCAGCGCACCGAGGTGCTGTTTCTGGGCATGGCCACGGCCTACGCCTTCCTCATCCCCATCAAGGGCAGCCTGGCCTGGTACGACGGCGTGGTGTTCCTGGCCATGTACGCGTGGTACATCCGCCTGGCCAGCCAGCGTCCCTGCTCGGATTGCGAGCTGGAAGGCCCGGCCGAACTCATCGGCGCACTGCCCAGGACGCGGCGCAGGCAGGCCACGCTCCTGCTCTTCCTGTTCGCCGCCGGGGTCATCCTGGCCAACGCCGAACCCTTCAGCGAGAACCTGGTGGCCACGGGCAAGGTCTTCGGCATCAACGAGTTCCTGCTGGTGCAGTGGCTCGCGCCCATCGCCTCCGAGGCCCCGGAGTTCATCGTGGCCATCATGTTCGTGCTGCGCGGCCAGGCGGCCGTGGCCATGGGCAGCCTCATCTCCAGCAAGCTCAACCAGTGGACGCTGCTGGTGGGCATGATTCCCGGCGTGTACGGCGTCTCCAGCGGCGGGTTCGAGGTTCCGCTGCCCCTTGGCCCGTTCCAGATGCACGAGATCTTCCTCACCGCCGCCCAGTCGCTCATGGCCGTGGCGCTGCTGGCCTCGCTCTCCCTGGGGCCGCGCTCGGCCCTGCTGCTCTTCTGCATGTTCGCGGGCCAGTTGCTCAGCCCCTATGTGGTGGAGGGCCTGAACCTCCCCGAACTTCCCTGGGGCAACGGCACGGATGGCCTGCACCAGCTCTTCAGCGCGGGCTATGTGGCGCTCTTCGCCGCAATCGCCCTGGCCAAACGGCGCGATGTCTGGGAACTCCGGCTCGGAGCCAGCGTGGAGCAGCGCATCGTGTAGCGCGCGGGGCCCGGACGGGCATCGCCGGAGCGGCTTGATTCAAAAGGAGGATGCGATGGGACACGAGTTCCAGCCTCTTGGCGTGGACGTGGACGACATCCTGGCCGCCATGCGCCAGGCCGGAAGCTACCTGGACATCACGCCCTCCGATGCATTGTCCCTGTACCGCCTTGCCTTGGGCCACGCCCTGTCGCGACTGCGGCTCGGCATCTCGGTGGAGCGGCTCATGACCCGCGAGGTCCGCGTCATCGCCGCCGACGCCCCAGCCGCCGAGGCTGCCGCCCTGCTGGCGGAAACCGGCTTTTCCGGCGCTCCCGTGCTTGAAGGAGACACCCTTGTGGGTGTGTTGAGCTTCAAGGACTTCCTCCCCAGGCTCGGCCTGCCCAGGAACGCCACGCCCATGGCCCTGGTGGCGGAACGCATCGGGCGGCCGCACGGCGGCGATGCGGCCTGCGGGGAATGCGGCTTCGCCGGGCTCGCCGCCCGTGACCTCATGACCGCTCCGGCCCTGACCATCGGCCCGGAGGCGCCCATCGGCCAGGCGGCCACCCTCATGGAGACGCGCGGCGTCAACCGCCTGCCCGTGCTGCACGACGGCGCGCTTGTGGGCATCATCAGCCGGGGAGACGTGGTGCGCGCCAGCCAGTCCCTTGCCG
Source organism: Humidesulfovibrio mexicanus (assembly GCF_900188225.1). Classification (NCBI taxonomy): domain Bacteria; kingdom Pseudomonadati; phylum Thermodesulfobacteriota; class Desulfovibrionia; order Desulfovibrionales; family Desulfovibrionaceae; genus Humidesulfovibrio; species Humidesulfovibrio mexicanus. The sequence continues at coordinate 666,912 of NZ_FZOC01000001.1, forward strand.
TTGAGGAGTAGCGTATGCGGTTCTTCGAGAAAATGCGCGGCTCGGGAACCTGCCCGCCCGTGGTGCGCCCCCTGGAGACCCTCTCGTCCTTCCTGGGTTCGCTGGCTGGCATGGCGCTGCTGGGCTGGCTGCACGCAAAGCTGGCCGACCCGGCCGGACTGGCGCTGCTCATCGGCTCATTCGGGGCCTCAGCCGTGCTGATCTTCGGCGCGCCCAAGAGCCCACTGGCCCAGCCGCGCAACCTCGTGGGCGGGCACGCGCTCTCCGCGTTCGTCGGGGTGAGCGTGGGGCTCGCCCTGCCAGAGCCGCTGTGGCTCACGGCCGCCCTCGCCGTAGCCACGGCCATTGCGGCCATGCACCTGACCAGAACCCTGCATCCGCCGGGCGGGGCCACGGCGCTCATCGCCGTCACAAGCGGCCCGGCCATCCGGTCCCTGGGCTACGTGTATGTGCTGTGTCCGGCGCTGGCCGGGGCGCTCATCCTGCTGTCGGCCGCGCTCCTGACAAACGCCCTCACCCCCGGCAGACGCTACCCGGAATACTAGTGGTGAGCCTCAGCTCCCGTCTTGCTGGGCCCGCACGGCCTGCACGCCCTCGGCGTAGGCCCGGAACACGGCCCGGCGGTTCAGCACGCCCAGAAGCCGCCCATCGCCTTCACCGCCAGCGGTCGCGGCCAACACGGGCAGTTGCGCGCAGCCGCTCTCCACGAACTTGAGCAGGGCGGAATACACGTCTTCGTCCGGCGTCACGAAAAACAGCGGCCCCATGATGTCCCGCGCCACCACCAAGTCGTGCAGTTCCTCCCGGAACACCAGGGCGCGCGCCTTGTGCAGCTCCACCAGGCCGCACAGGCGGCCGTCCGGCCCACGCACGGGAAAGGTGCGCGCGGGGCTGTTGCGCATCAGGTCGGCCATCACCCGCAGGGTGGACCCGGCCTCCAGCACCACGGGCAGGCAGGGCATGTAGCGCCCGTCCACAACGGTCTTCTCCAGCACATTCACGGTGGCGTCCGCCGCGTGGGCGGGCGAATCGAACTTGCTCTCCACCTGGTTGTCGTAAAGCGACACCTTGCGGCACAGGGCGATGCACAGGGCCGAGGAAAGCATGAGCGGGGCCAGCAGCCCGTACCCGCGCGAGAGCTCGCAGACCATCACCAACGGGCCGATGGGCGCCTTGGCGATGCCGGAGAAGAAGGCCGCCATGCCCACCAGCACATAGCTGCCGGGTTCGGGCGCGATGTCCGGCCAGCGCGCGTGGGCCACCTGCCCCACCACCCCGCCGGAAAGCCCGCCCACGAAGAGCGCCGGGGCGAACATGCCGCCGCTCATGCCCGAGCCGATGCTCAGGCTGGTGGCCAGGGTCTTGGCCAGCACCATGCCCACCAGCAGCATGACCGGAATGTGCCCCAGCAGGGCCATTTCCAGCCAACCGTAGCCCCCGGCCAGGGCCGAGGGAAACAGTGCGCCGGTGCAGCCCGCCAAGAGCCCGCCCAACCCCAGGGTCCACATGATGCCCAGGCGCTCGCGCACGGGGGCGAAAAGCCTGGTCTTGCAGGCGCGGAAGCTGCCCATGAACAGGTACGCCGCGCCGGAACAGACCACGGCCATGAGGGCATAGAAGAGCAGCTCGCGCGGGTCGCGGAACTGGAAAGCGGGCGCGGCCAAAATGGCCTCGGACCCGAAAAAGAACGTGAACACGCTGTAGGCGGTCACCGAGCTCATGACCGCGGGCAGGATGGCCTCGGCCTCGAAGTCCTCGCGGTACACCACCTCCACGGCGGTGAGCGCCCCGCCAAGGGGGGCGCGAAAAATGGCCCCCATGCCGCCCGCCGCTCCGGCCAGGAGCAGGATCCTGCGCTCGCGGGCGGAGAGCTTGAGCCGCTGCGCCAGCCAGGAGCCCACTCCGCCGCCGATCTGGGCGATGGGGCCTTCCCTGCCCGCGCTGCACCCGCTGGCGATGGTGAGGATGGAGGCCAGGCCCCGGATGACAGGCACGCGTGGGGGCACCAGCCCTCCGGCCCGGTGAAAGGCCCGGGTGGTGGCGTCCGTGCCGTCGGTGCCGGCGGTGACGGTTTCGGGCACATAGCGCTGGATGAAGAAGCCCGTGAAAAGCCCGGCGGACAAGCCGAACAGGGGCACCAGCCAGGGCCGCGGATCGCCCTGCGGCATGTGGAACAGGCGCTCGCCAGCGGGGCTGGGGAGCGGCATACCGGCCACATGGCGCAGCAGATAGCCCTGCAGCCACTCCACGGCGGCGAAGTAGCCGCTGGCCGCCAGCCCGGCGGCAAGGCCCACGGCAACCCCATAGGCCAGCCAGCGCCAGGAATGGGCGTGCCGCAACGAGCGCAGGACATCGGCCAGCGCGGCCCCCAGGCGGGTGATGCGGGAAATCGGCATGGGCTTGGCTACCCCCGTCCGACTTGAGAAGTCAACGCCGGATGCTTGCTTTCGCCCCTGGCAGCACGTATTGATGCCAATTGTCGCCCCCTCGTGGGGCAAAGGAGCGTATCATGACGCAATGGTGGCACTGGGTCGGATTCAACCTGCTGGTCCTTGTCCTGCTCGCCTTCGACCTGGGCGTGCTGCACAAGAACCACCGCGAGGTGGGCGTAAAGGAATCGCTCTGGCTCAGCTTCGGCTACTTCGTGCTGGCGCTCTGCTTTTCCGGGGTGATTTTCCACTTCGAGGGGCGCGCGGCGGGGGTCGAGTTCCTCACCGGCTATCTCATCGAAAAAAGCCTCAGCATCGACAACATCTTCGTGTTCGTGCTCATTTTCACCCATTTCCAGGTGCCCAAGAAGGCGCAGCACACCGTGCTCTTCTGGGGCGTGCTGGGCGCGCTGGTCATGCGCGCGGCGCTCATCCTGGCCGGAGCCGCGGTCCTCTCGGCCTTCCACTGGGTCATTTACGTGTTCGGGGCCTTCCTCATCCTGACCGGCGTCAAGATGCTCATGACCATCAACGAGGTGCCGGACCTCTCGGGCAACCGGGTCACGCGCTTCATGCGCAGGCACTTCCGCGTCACCGAGGGCTACGAGGGCGAGCGTTTCGTGGTGCTGCGCGACGGTGTGCGGCTCATCACCCCGCTGCTCATCGTGCTGGTGCTGGTGGAGTTCTCGGACGTGGTCTTCGCCCTGGACTCCATCCCGGCCATCTTCGCCATCACCAAGGACCCGTTCCTGGTCTACACGTCCAACGTGTTCGCCATACTGGGCCTGCGGGCGCTGTTCTTCGCGCTGGCGGGCATCATCCACCGCTTCCACTACCTCAAATACGGGCTGTCCATCGTGCTGGTGGTGGTGGGCGGCAAAATGGTCGTCAACGCCGCCTTCGGGCACGTCATCCCCACCGAGTGGGCGCTGCTGCTCACTGCGGCCATCATCGGGTCCTCCGTTGCGCTCTCGGTGTACCGCACGCGCGGCCTGCCCGCGGAGGCGGCCGAAACCGTCATGCCGCGCGGCTGGGTGCCTGGCAGCCCGCCAAAGGACGAACCAGGCGCAGACAGGAAATAGCCGGACCCGACCGCCACGGCAGAAAAACGCCCCGGCCGTCCGAACAGGACAGCCGGGGCGTTTCATCGCCGCAGCGGCGCACGGCCTAAGGGAGCAGCGCCCCGTCCCGCGAATCGGCCCGGTTTTGAGCCTCCCAGGCGGCCAGCGGCAGGCAAAGCAGCAGCGCATCGCGGCCCATGTACCAGAGCATGGGCGCCGCTTCCTCCGGACTTGAGGTGAAACAGCCGCAGGCCACGTTCAAGCCCCGCGCGTAATTGAAAACAATAGCCGCGAAAAAAGCCGCCAACAGGCCGAAGGACAGGAGCACGGCCGCGCGGCTCCACAATCCCGTATACAGGCACAGGCCCAGCACCAGCTCGAACCAGGGCAGCCAAAGGGCGGTCAGGTTCACCAGGGCCTCGGGCAGCAGGCGGTAGTCGCGCACAATGCCCGCAAAGGCCTGGGGATGAATGATCTTGTCCGCGCTGGCGTACAAAAACACCACGGCCACGGCCATGCGCAGCAGCCAGGCCACGGACTCCCAGGGAAAGCCGCCGGGCGCTACTTCTTCCCGCAATCCCGGCATTGTCCCTCCGGAGCGCCAGCCGCCCGCGACATGGCCCCGCCCTTGGCCACGGGAAGGCGCTCGGCCTGCCACAAGGCCCACCCGTTCTTGAGCTCCACCACGTTCTTGACCCCAGCGCCGCGCAGGTGCTTGGCCAACGTCGCGGCAAGGGTGCAACGCTCACCATCGCAATAGGCGATCACCGCGTCCTTGCCGGCAAGAAGGGGCTTGATGTCCTGGAACTGCGAGGCGAACTCGCGCGGGGGCAGCCACACGGCCCCCTGGATGTGCCCCATCTCGTATTCCAGCTGCGAACGGGCATCGAGGAACACCGCCCGGCCGGACAAAAAGAGCAGGGCCGCGTCCTTGACGCCGATCTCACCGGAGGCGCCCACCGTGACGGCGCTTTGGGCCGCGTGAACGAGCGGCAGGCCGTCCGGCCGCAGGGCGTTGCTCCCGGCTGCAAGAACGCCGGACAGGGCGATGATGCCCAGGCATTGGCCAATGATTCTTGAAGCATGACGCATGGCAGGTCTCCGAAACGTGTCCATCCCAAATCCCCGCGCAGCACGGGGCCCCGCTTCAAACGAGGCGCAGCCTATTCCAAGTCCAGGGGAAACGCAATTTGGCGGCTGCCCTACCCCGCCGCAAGCGACCAAGCCACTGCCAACGCCGCGCAGAGCGCCCCCACCGCGACAGGCGGCAGACGCAGCAGCGCCAGCAGGGCGCCTGCGGCCAGAACCACCGCGACCCAGTCCACGCCGCCTTCAAATCCACCAGGGAGAAAAACCGCACCCCCGACAAGCAGACACAACTTGAGCAGCACCCCGACAAGGGCCGCGCCGATGCCGACCGAGGCGGCCCGGACACGCGGATTCGCGGCAAAGGCGGCGGCATGGGGCGCTACGCCAAGGGCCAGGAACAATCCGGGAAGCAGCAAGCCCAACACGGCCAGCACCGATCCCAGAACCCCCGCCGCTGCCTGCGGCAATGCGCCAGGATGCGCCCACCCGGCAACGAAGCCCACGTGCTCGGCCACCAGGGCCAGCGGCCCCGGAGCAATGGCCGCCAGGCCCAGACCCGGCGCGAGCTGTGCGGACGAAATCCATCCCTGCCGCTGGACCACATCGGCCAGGGAGGCCAGCACGCCCCAGGCACCGCCGAACGCGAAGGCACCGGTGCGCATGGCCAGGGAAAACAGCCTGGGCAGAATGGAATCCGTCCCGAGCAGCAGGTGCGCCGCCCCGGCGAGCCCGATCCAGACCCCCGCGAACAGGGCGGCCAGGCGCAAGCCCCGCCGCCAGACACCGGCATCGGCGGCGATGGGATTGCGTCGGCTTCCGCCTTCGGCTTGCGCCCCTTCCACCGGATCGAGCCCGAAGAGTTCCGGCCGCAGCCCGCCCAGCCACAAGCCCATGAGCGCGGCGGCGATGACGATCCCCGTGAACTTGAGCCGCAGCCCCCAGCTCATGAGAAAACTGGCTGCGGCAAAGGCCCAGAACACCGGATGCGCAAGGCGCGAGCGCCCCATGCGCCACAGAGCCGACAAGGCGAGCGCCACGCCCATTGCGGACAGGCCGGTCAACGCCGCGTCCATCTGCCCCTGCCACGCCGCAGCCGTTGCGCCCCAGGTCAGGGCCAGCAGCACCAGCACCCCCGGAAGCGCCCAAAGCGCCCCAGCCAGCGCACCTCCGGCAGGACCGCGCAGTTCCCTGCCAAGGCACACAGCAAGCAGGAAGCCCTGCGGACCGGGCAACAACGCGCAGGCCCCGCGCAGGCGCAAGAAGGCCGCATCGTCCATCCAGCCCAGCCTGTCCACAAGCTCCCGGCGCAGCCGTCCAGCCTGGGCCGCGCCACCGACAAAACCGACGCAGCCCAGCCGCAGCCAACACCGGACGAAATCACGCAAGGAGATCGAACTGCTCATGGACGACCTGTGCCAACTTTGGCCGCTGCTGTCGAGTGCAGCCCGCGCTTCCACGTACAAAACCCTGCACATCACATGTGCACGAACATGCACAAAACCAGATGATCCTGTAACCGCGTGGCGCATTTGCTCGTCTTATTGGTTGGCACGAAACTCGCAAACAGCGTTTCAATCGCTTGACTTTACGCCAGGATGTGAGCCATGCCAAACACCGCCAATCCGCAGCCGGTCCACACGCGGCCCCCTGCCGCCCCACGGACCCGCACCCAGGAGACCAACTTGAATTTCAGAAACATGTTCCAAGGAAAGCGCAGGGTCGCCATTCTCGCCTGCGTCCTGCTGCTCGGTCTCGGCGTAGGCTGGCAGCAACTGCGCGGGTCCAAATCCGAAACCGCCTACAAGACGACAAAGGCGGAACGCGGGGACATCTCGTCCACGGTCACCTCTTCGGGCACCATCAACCCCGTGGTTACGGTCACTGTGGGCACGCCGGTGTCCGGCATCATCAAGGAACTCTTCGCCGACTACAACTCCCCGGTGAAAAAGGGGCAGGTCATCGCCCAAATCGATCCGGCCAGCTACCGCGCCCAGGTGGACCAGAGCCGGGGCAGCTACCTGAACGCCAAGGCCAATCTGGACAAGGCCAAGGTCACCCTGGCCGATGCCGAACGCACCTTGCGGCGCTATCAAAATCTGGTGAAGGACGGCTCGGTCTCGGTGAGCGACTACGATTCCTACGCCACGGCCGCCGCCTCGGCTCAGGCGGCTGTGACCGCCGCGCAAGGCAGCGTGGACCAGGCCAAGGGCGCCTTTGACCAGGCCAAGACCAACCTCGACTACACCACCATCACCTCGCCGGTGGACGGCATCGTCATCTCCCGCGCGGTGGAGGTGGGGCAGACCGTCACCGCGAGCATGTCCACCCCGACGTTGTTCACCATCGCCCAGGACCTGACCAAGATGCAGATCAGCGCCACGGTGGACGAGTCGGACATCGGAAAAATCCGCGAGGGCGGCGAAGCGAGCTTCACCGTGGACGCATACCCAGAGACCCGCTTCACCGGAGTCGTGACCCAGGTGCGCAACGCAGCCACCACGGTCTCCAACGTGGTCACCTATGCGGTGATGGTCGGCGTGGACAACCCGGAGTTGAAGCTGAAGCCCGGCATGACCGCAAACGTCACCTTCACGGCGGAATCGCGCCAGGGGGTGCTCAAGGTCGCCACCGCGGCCTTGCGCTTCCGTCCCAAGGGGCCCAATGGCAAGAGCCTGCCCACGGCCAAGCTTCCGGCAGGGCACAAAAACGTCTACGTGCTCCGCAACGGAGCGCCCCAGGCCGTGGCCGTCACCCTCGGCGTGGGCAACGACAAGGACACCGAAATCCTGAGCGGCGCGCTCAAGGAAGGAGACGAAGTGGTGTTGGAGGCCCTGAGCGCCAGCGAGGCCAAAACGGCGAGCAATCCCCTGGGCGGGGCTCGCGGGCCGGGCATGGGCCCCCCGCCGCGCTAAGGCCCACGTTCGCGCCAACGACAAAGGGGGAGCTTTTGCTCCCCCTTTTTTTCGCCGCTGCGCGGAGTCCTGGTGTGATGCAAAGGGGCGGAGCCCCCCGGTCCTCAGCGCGGTGATGCGGCTAGCATTCGCCATCCAAAAGAAAACGCAGGGCCTTACCCGCCCGCGTGACCTTGAACTCGACGATTTCATAGGTGGCCGCGCCCTGGGTGACAAAGGGATCCTGCTCCAGCACGGCAGCCAGTTCCCAGCGGCTCCCCGCCTGGGCCAGGATGATCCCGCCGCTGCGCGGCTCGCGCGGTCCGGACAGCAGAAATATCCCGGCCTGGTAGTTGGCCTCCAGGAACTTGCGGTGGGCGGGCAGCAATTCGTCGATGACCTCAATGGGCTTTACGTAGTTCACGTGTACAAGAAACATCTGCTCTCCTGGGTTGGAAGGGGTGGCGTTCTCGACCTTGTACGGCGGAACCCGGCCAGGACTCAAGGTGTTTTCGGGAAGAAATCCCGGAAATCGCGGGAAAGAGGCCCTCGGACGGGCAACGGGTCATTCCCCGGCTGCTGTTGCAGGAACCGAAAGCCGCGCGGTCTTGAGGGCCAGCACGCGCCCGGCCGATTGCCGGATGCGCTCCGCACTGACAGCCCCCTCGGCCACGAGTTCCATGAGCGTGTCCAGCGCCCTGCGGGCGATGTCCGGGTCGTGCTCCAGGTTGTTGCCAATGAGCAGCACGTCGGCTCCGGCGTTCACCGCAAGGCCCAGCGCCTCCTTGAAGCCGTATTGTCCGGCCACGGCGCGCATCTGCAGATCGTCGGTCACCACCACGCCGGGGAAGCCCAACCGTTCGCGCAGCAATCCCGTGACGACCGCCTTGGACAGGGTGGCCGGGCGCCGGGCGTCGAGCTTGGCGTTGAACACGTGCGCGGTCATGACCATGTCCGCCCGCCCATCGCGGATGAGCGCGGCGAAGGGGGTCAGTTCGGACTCGGTCCAAGTGGCCGTGATGTCGGTGAAGCCGAGGTGGCTGTCGGCCGTCGAAGACCCGTGGCCGGGAAAGTGCTTGGCCGCGGTGAGCACGCCCTGAGCGTGCAGGCCTGCGGCGAAGGCTCCGGCGCACACCGACACGCGGCCGGGGTCCGGGGAAAAGCTGCGGCCGATGCCGCCAATGACCGGGTTGGCGGGATTCACGTCCACATCGCACACCGGGGCGAAATCCAGGTTCAAGCCCGCACCTCGCAGCATCCTGCCCGTCGCCGTCCCGGCCTCGAAGGCCGCACGGCCCAGGGCGTCGTGCTCCGGGCAGAGCTCGGCGGCAGCGGGAGAGTCCGGGAACCCGTTCGCGGCCTTCAGGCGCTGCACACGGCCGCCCTCCTGGTCCACGGCGATGAACAACGGCGGCATTGCCGCGTCGTGCGCGGCCTTGGCCAGGGCGGCCGTAAGCCTCGCCACCTGCCCGGGGTCGACGATGTTGCGGCCGGGCGCGCCGCCCAGCGCCGCATCGCGGTCGAAGAGGATGACCCCGCCCAGGTTCAGCTCCGCCACCTGCCGCAAAATGGGCAGAGGAGCGCCGGAGGCGTCCCTGGGCTCGGCCCCGCGAAAGCCCACCAGCAGCATCTGCCCGGCCTGCCGCCGCAGTTCCGCGGAAGGAGGCTCAGGCCGCGTCAGGGCGCAGCCCTGGGCCAGGGCGACCAGCAGCAGGACTGCGGCCAGGCGGACATGGCGGCGCATGGGCTAGATCCGCTCGCCGCCGAGCGAGAAGGTGCTCTCGATGTCGTAGCTGGAGATGACGCGGTAGGAAATGAGCGTCTCCGTGCCGGTGATGCCCTGGATGAGCAGCATCTTCTCCGTGACGATGGCGGCCAGATCGTCGTTGTCCTTGGCGCGGATGATGGCGACCAAGTCATAGCGGCCGCCCACGGAATGCACTTCGCTGATGCCCTCGATGGCCACCAGCTTCTGGGCCACCACGTTGATGGCCGTGGGCTGGACGTGCATGAGCACGATTGCGTTGGTCATGGCGATCCTCCGTTGCGGCACACTACCGCTTTGCCTCGGCTTGGTCAAAGGGGATGCGGTTTGGCGGGCGCAAAAAAGGGGGAACGGCCGCTGCCGTCCCCCCTTTGCGTGTCCTGGTTGCACGGGCTAGTTCAGCAGATCCTGGCGGACGATCTCCACCTTGACGGTGGCGCGCAGGTTCTTGAGCAGGGCCTCGAACAGCTCCTGCCGGAAGGCCGCCGCGCCCTGGCTCATCCACAAACGTTTTTCCTTGTCCCACTCGCCCTCCGGGGCGGGGATGCGCTCGCCCACGCGGGCAAGAACGACAGCATCGGGCAGTTCATAGGGCTGCTTGAGCCACACCCCGGCAGCTCCGGAAAAGATGTCCTGGACGAACTGCGGGTTTCCTCCGGCCAGGGCGATTGCTCCCTGGCGGTCCAGCGGGGAGCTGGTCCTGATCTCGGCCTTGTGCTGGGCCATTGCGGCGGCGGCATCGGCTCCGGAAAGCTGGGCGAGCACGGCCTTGGCCTTTTCCAGGGCCAACTTGCGGGTCTCCTCGCGCCTCACTTCGGCCAGCACCTTGTCCTTCACGGACTCAAAGGGCAGCACGGCCTCCGGCTTGCCTTCGATCCTTTCGGCCAGCAGATACCCGCGCGCGGGCTCCATGGACAGCGGGGTCTTGGCGCCCTCGCCGTCGGCCAGGGCGAACAGGGTCTCCGCGGCCTCCTTCTTGAGGCCGAACTGGCTCTGCACGGACGCCATGTCGAGCATGTCGCTCTTCTGGGTGGCCAAGCCAAGCTTCTGGGCAATCTTGCCCAGTTTGACCCCGGCGGCGATCTCGTCCATGCTCTGGTCCAGAATTTCATTGATCTTCTCGCTGGCGCGTTCCTCGGCCATGCGCTTGCGCAGTTCCGGGGCGGCTTCCTCAAGGGCCACCTTGCCCGCCGGGCGCGCGGCCTCAAGCTTGATGAGGTGCCAGCCGAACTGGGTGCGGACGGGTTCGCTCACCTGTCCAGGCTTGAGCGCCTTGGCCGCGTCCTCGAAAGGCTTGACCATCGCCCCCTCGGCGAACCAGGGCAGCTCGCCGCCCTTGCTTGCGCTGCCGGGGTCCTGGGAGAACTTCTTGGCCAAGGCTTCGAAGCTGGCGCCCTTCTTGAGCTGCTCCTGAATCCCCTTGACCGTGGCGAGCACCGTGTCCGCGACGTTCTGGGGGGCGTTTTCGGGCACCTGCAGCAGAATGTGCCGGGCGCGCAGCTGCGCGGGATGCTTGAAGGCGTCGGCGTTGGCCTCGTACTGCTTGCGCACGTCCTCGTCGCTCACCTTCTGGGCGGCGGCCAGGTCGGCGATGCTGATGGGGAGATACTCCAGACGGATGCGCGCGGGCTCCTTGTAGCGATCCTTGGAGGCCTCGTACTGGGCCTTGAGCTGCTCCTCGCCGGGGTTCACCTCACCGGCCAGGGCCGCAAGCGGAAACGCCAGGGTGTCCACGCGCACGGTCTCGCGCGCCCACTGGAACAGACCTTTGGCCTCGGGCTCGGAGACCCAGGCGGCCACGGCCGAAAAGCCCTGCAGCTTCTGAATGATCTGGCTGGTCTTGAGCTCGTCCTCAAAGACCTTGGGCGTGGTGCGGTTCTGGGCCAGGGAATTCTTGTAGATGGCGGGATCGAAAGCCCCGTTGGCCCCGTGGAACGCCGGGATGCTGCTGATGACCGCGCGCAGTTCCGGCGCGGACACGGTGACGCCCATGTCGCGGGCGGCGGCCAGCAGCAGCCTGGTGTTCACCAGTTCGGCCAGGATGGCCTGCTTGAACTGGGGCGTATTGAGCTCCTCGGCGCTGGCGCCGGGATTCTGCCGGCGCATGGACGTGACCGCGTCCTCGTAGGCCTTCTGGAACTCGCGGGCGCTGATGGCGTCCTTGCCCACATAGGCGACCACGGGCTCCTTCTTGTCAGAGAAGTTGCCCATGCCGAAGTAGAACACGAACACGACGATGATGATGCCGAAGGCGATCTTGATGCCCCAGCTCTGGGCGTTCTGGCGTAACCTTTCGAGCATGGTGTCTCCGGTGCTTGGCGGTCGGTTGGCGGCTGGCTGGCGCGCTAGGACAGGCGGACGGTGTTAAGCAGTCCGCCCGATTGGATAATCTCCAGTTCCTTGGTCGTCAAATCATTTGTTACGGCCACTTTTGCCCCGCCCTCCACGGCGATGTCCACGGCCTTGCCGGGCCGGATGTCTGCCACGGGGATGGTGAGCGAAGCGCCCTGGGCCAGGGTGTCGTAGTCGTCCTTGTTGACGAGCAGCAGCGGCAGAATGCCGAAATTGACCAGGTTTGCGCGATGGATGCGCGCCAGGCTCTTGACGATGACGGCCTTGACGCCCAGGTGGCGCGGGGCCAGCGCGGCGTGCTCGCGGCTGGAGCCCTGGCCGTAGTTCTCGCCGCCCAGAATGAAGCCGCCGCCCAAGGCCTCGATGCGGGAGACGAAGTCGGGATCGACCTTCTCGAACACGTGGCGGCTGATGGCCGGGATATTGGACCGCAGCGCCATGATGGCCGCGCCCGCGGGCATGATGTGGTCGGTGGTGATGTTGTCGCCCACCTTGAGGGCGATCTTGCCTTCCAGGCTGGCGGGCAGGGCGGAGAAGCGCTCCAGGGCCACGATGTTGGGGCCGCGCAGGATCTCAACGTCGCGGCCTTCCTCGGGCGGGAACACGAAGAGCTGGCGGATGCCCGGTACGCGCCGGGGCAGTTCGGCCTTGACCGGGGCCGAACCCCAGGTGGCGGGATCGGTGAACTTTCCGGCCAGCGCGGCGTTGGCGGCGGTCTGCGGGCTCACCAGGTACACCTGGGCGTCCTGGGTGCCGCTGCGGCCCTCGAAGTTGCGGTTGAAGGTGCGCGCGCACACGCCCTTGGAGACCGGCGAACCGCCGATGCCGATGCAGGGGCCGCAGGCGCACTCAAGAATGCGGGCGCCAGCGTCGAGCAGCACGTCCAGCAGACCCTCGGCGGTGAGCAGCTTCAACACCTGCTTGGAGCCCGGCGCAATGAGCAGGTCGCAGGCCGGGTCGATGCGCTTGCCGCGCAAAATCTCGGCCGTGGCCTTGAGGTCGGTGTAGGAGGAGTTGGTGCAGGAGCCGATCGCCGCCTGGTCCACGCGCATTCCGTCCAGATCCTTGATGCGCACCATGCGGTCGGGCATGTGCGGGGCCGCGGCCAGCGGGGCAAGGGCGGAGAGGTCGATCTCGACCTCCTCGTCGTAGGTGGCCCTGGGGTCGGCGCAAAGGGCCACGAAATCCTCGGGGCGGCCCATGCGCGCCAGGAACTTCTTGGTCTGGGCGTCGCTGGGGAAGATGCTGGTGGTTGCGCCCAGCTCCGCGCCCATGTTGGTGATGGTGGCGCGCTCCGGGACGGTCAAGGTGGCCACGCCGGGACCGGAGAACTCCATCACCTTGCCCACGCCGCCCTTGACGGACAGCAGCCCCAGCAGATGCAGGATCACGTCCTTGGCGCTGGCCCAGCCGACAAGCTGGCCCACAAGCCGGACCCGCACCACCTTGGGCATGGGCAGCATGTACGGCTCGCCAGCCATGGCGAGCGCCACGGAAAGCCCGCCCGCGCCCATGGCCAGGCTGCCCACGCCGCCCGCCGTGGGCGTGTGGGAATCGGAGCCGATGAGGGTCTTGCCCGGCTTGGCGAAATTCTCCAGGTGCAGCTGGTGGCAAATGCCCGTGCCCGGGGGCGAAAACACGATGCCGTATTTGGCGGCGATGGTGCGCAGGTAGCGGTGGTCGTCCGGGTTGCGGAAGCCGGTCTGCAGCGTGTTGTGGTCCACGTAGCTCACGGAAAGCTCGGTGCGCACGCGGGGAATGCCGATGGCCTCGAACTGCAGGTAGGCCATTGTGCCCGTGGCGTCCTGCGTCAGGGTCTGGTCGATGCGCAGGCCGATCTCGGCTCCCGGCGTCATCTTGCCGGAAACGAGGTGCTGGGCGATGATCTTCTGGACGAGGTTGCGCGCTTTGGCCATGTTTCGCTGTGCTCCTTGTGCTTCCTGGAATGTCAGGGACGCCGCTAAAAAGCGAGCCCGCCTGCGCGGGTCACGTCGTCCTCGCTGATGCCGAGACGGATGCGGTTGATCTTCTTGCGCCGGAACTCCATCTCCACCTCAAGGCGCAGCTTGTCCTGCTGCAGGCGGAAGATTTCAGCCGCGTGAAAAACCCCCTTGGCGGGGTCCTCCGCGGCCAAAAGTTCGCGGCACTTGGCCACGCAGGCGTCACGCTCCACGGCAAAGGCCGCCATCTCCGCCTCGCAGCGGGAGATGGCCTCAGCCGGAGATTCTGACTCTGCGGTTTTTGGGCTTTGCGTCATGCTTCTCGGGCTCCTTGGGGGCGGGCGCGATGTCGCGCGCCACGGGCAGGGAGTTGAACAACGCCCAGAACCTGGGCCACAGGGCGGCCAGGCCGCCGGGATTGTCCAGGGCGATGCCCGGCCGGACAAAGGAAATGAGCGCCAAGCCCAGGGTGGCCCAGGGGTCCGGCGCGGTCCACACGCCCTCCCACGGGGCGGTGGGGCCGCTCGTCACCTCAAGGCTGTCCCCGTCCGGGCCATCGTCGGCGGTAAAACGCGCGCCCAAACGATCCAGCAGGTCCATGATCCACACGCGCGCGGCGGAGCCCTGCGCGCCTGCGGGCAAGGCCACACGCGCACCGCCAGCCTTGAGGGCCAGGGCCAGGGCCAGCGGCAGGTAGCGCGGATCGCGCCCCATGCCCAAGGTCTGGCCGGGGTTGAGGGCCGCGCCCCGGCATACGGCCGCGCCGCCCTCGAAGGTCGGGGCCAGGCCAAGGGCCTTGAAATCCGCAAGAACCTGGGCGGACAGCGCCAACTCGCCGGACAGGCGGGCAAACCCGCCGGCCAGCGCGGGCACGGCCAGGGCATAGGCGCACAGCGCCGGGTCCAGCGGCAGCGCCGGGGCCTTGGGCACGCGGGGAGAACCGGCAGAAATGACATATTCGTCACCTTTGCGCCCAGCCTTCACCTGGCACAGGGTCAACACGGCCACGGCCTCGTCCAAGGCCTCGGCCTGGGCGGCGGCGGCGCGGGGCTCACGGCACAAGGCGATGCGCAGGCCCTCGGGATAGCTCCATGCGGCCGTGGCCAGGGCCTGGGCGAAGAGCGCCGGGGTTTCCGGGGCGAGCTCGATGCGCGAGGCCATGCGGCCGCCGGACTCCAGCCTGGCGGGCAGGCCGCGGGTGCGGGGGTTCATGGGCGCAAGACGTGCGCCCAGCTGGGGCAGTAGGGCGTCGAGCGGCCGGAGGTCCAGGGACTTCAGGCCCACGCCTCCGGCGAATTTGCTTCGGCCCGCGTCGCGCAGGGCCAGGGCGATGAGCGCATACAGGGTGAAGGGCTCCTCGCCGGCAAAGACGAGCGCGTCTTCGAAATGCAGGGGAAACTCGTCGGAGGTCTTCTCCAGCCCTGCGGCCTCCAGGGCGTCGTCGGTCCAGGAAAGGTGCGCCCCGCACTGGTTGAGCGCCTTCACCAGCTCGATGAGCGGGTCGGAGAGGACCACCCCGCCAATGCGCAGGGACTGCCCCGTGGCCGCGGCCAGCAGGGCCAGCAGCCTGACGCGGGCGCGGGAACGCGGGCCGGTGATGTCCATGTCCACGCTTTCGGAGCGGGGAGCAAGGGTGAAGGGCTTGTCCGCCGCACGGCGCTGGGACTGGGCCTCCAGGCCGAAAGCGCCCAGCAGCGCGAAAAGCTGGCGAGTAAGGCGCGGGTCCAGGTCCTGCTGACGGCTCATCTGGTCGAAGGCGCTCCAGAGCTGCTTCTCCAGGTCGCGGTCCAGCACCTGCCGCCCTTTGGCGGCGCGCTGCACCAGCTTCATCCTGCGGGCCACCTGGGCCAGCAGACGGGCGTCAATGTCGAGCAAATCCTCCAGGATGCCGGTCCTGTGGCGCGGTCCCTTGTCAAATGCGATGGGGCTGTCGGTCATGGATTCCCTTTTCCGGGGGTAGTGTAAAAAGGGACTCATAGCCCGAATTTACCCGGCGGGCAAGCCTGGCCGCAAACGGGAAATCCCGTCGGCGAGAAGGCTTGATTCTCGAAGAATATTCTGCGCATGTCATTTTTTTACAACAAACCCGCCGCAAAAACACGACTAAACCCTGCGCTTACATTTTTTGCAAATCTTCACGCTTGATTTTATTCACCAGGAGTCTTTATACTGCGCGCCACCTATGGCAAATCTTGAACTTTCCGACATCAGCGTCCGCTTCGGCGGCTTGCAGGCCCTGACCGACGTCTCCTTCCGCGTTCGCGAGGGCGACATCGTCGGGCTCATAGGCCCCAACGGCGCGGGCAAGACCACCGTGTTCAACGTCATCACCGGGGTCTACAGAACCAGCGCGGGCCAGGTGCGCTACGACGGCGCGCCCCTTTCCGGAATGCGGCCGCACAAAATATTGGCCATGGGCGTGGCGCGCACCTTCCAGAACATCCGCCTGTTCCAGAACATGACGGCCCTTGAAAACGTCATGGTGGCCCAGCATTGCCGCACCAGGGCCGGCGTGCTGGGGGCCGTGCTGCGCACGCGCGCGCAAAAGCGGGAGGAAGCGCGCATCCGCGAGAAGTCCCTGGCTGCGCTGGAGTTCATGGACCTGGGCGGTTTCGCCCACGAACTGGCCTCCAACATGGCCTACGGGCTGCAACGCAGGCTGGAGATCGCCCGGGCGCTTGCCAGCGAGCCCAAGACCATCCTGCTGGACGAACCCGCCGCCGGACTGAACCCGGCGGAAAGCCGCGAGCTGATGCACACCATCGCCCGCATCAGCTCTCTGGGCATCAACATCCTCATGGTGGAACACGACATGAAGGTGGTCATGGGCATTTGCCGCCACATCGTCGTGCTGGATCACGGCGTGATGATCGCCGAAGGCAAGCCTGAAGAGATTCAGCGCGACCCCAGGGTGATCGAGGCATATTTGGGGAACGAACATCACTAAAGGGGGAATTGACTGATGAAACGTGCGTTCAAACTGCTGTCCATGCTGGCGCTCGCCTCGCTGGTGGCCTTTGGCTGCGGCGGCGAGAAGAAGGAAGAGAAAACGGCCGAGGCCCCTGTGGCCGGCATCAAGATCGGCAGCCTGGGCCCCCTGACCGGCCCCTACGCCGCCGACGGCAACGACATCAAGAACGGCGTCATGGCCGCCATCGAGGTCATGAACCCCGAAATGGGCGCGCTGGGCCCCGTGACCCTGCAGTCCGAAGACGACGCCTGCGATCCGCGCCAGGCCGTGGCCGCCGCCAACAAACTCATCAACGAGAAGGTCACCGCCGTCATCGGCGCGTACTGCTCCAGCGCCACCATCCCCGCCTCCGAGCCGCTCATCAGCGCCAAGATATTCATGATCACCCCGGCCTCCACCAGCGAGAAGGTCACCGAGCGCGGAATGCCCTACATGTTCCGCACCTGCGGCCGCGACGACGACCAGAGCAAGGCCGCCATCAAGTTCATGACCGACCAGCTCAAGGCCAAGACCGTGTACATCGTGGACGACAAAACCACCTACTCCCAGGGCCTGGCCGACAACGTGGAGAAGCTGGCCGCCGACGCGGGTCTGCAGATGCTGGGCCACGAGCATGTGAACCAGGGCGACAAGGACTACTCCGCCGTGCTGACCAAGGTGAAGGCCGCCAAGCCCGACGTGTTCTACGTGAGCCTGCAGAACAGCGCTTCGGCCGCTCCCATGCTCATCCAGACCGCGCGCATGGGCATCAAGGCCAAGATCCTGGCCCAGGACGCCGTGTACCACCCGCAGTTGATGGAGCTGGCCAAGAAGGACGCCGAGGGCGTGTTTCTGACCTTCGGCTACACCGACAAGGAGACCCCGGAGTACAAGAAGTTCTACGAGGCCTACAAGGGCAAGTACGGCGAGCCCGGCGCGTATTCCGCCTACTCCTACGACTCCACCGTGGCCTATCTGAAGGCCGTGAAGGCCGCCGGATCCACCGACCCCGAAAAGGTCAAGGCCGAGCTCATGAAGCTTGAGTTCAACGGCGCCTCCAAGAAGATCAAGTACAAGGAGAACGGGGACTCCGGCTCCAACTATGTCATCCAGGTGGTGAAGGACGGCACGTTCACCAACTACTGGAACCCCGAGACCGGCGAGCTCTTCGCGAAGTAGGTCCGGCTTCCCAATCCTGTGACACAATGGCGGGGGTCCTGCGGGGCCCCCGCCTGCAAAAGGCGCATACCCACGTGGAATTCCTTCTCCAGCAGCTCGTGAACGGCATCACCCTTGGCGGGGTGTACGCCCTGGTGGCCCTTGGCTACACCATGGTCTACGGCATCATCCAGCTCATCAACTTCGCCCACGGCGAAATCTACGCCGCTGGCGGCTACATGGGGGTCATCCTCATCAGCTGGCTGTTCTCCCAGGGCTTTCCTCCGGCCGTGTGCCTGGGCGCGGCGCTCCTGCTGGCCATGGGCTACTGCGCCATGCTCGCCATGGCCGTGGAAAAGGTCGCCTACAGGCCCTTGCGCCAGTCCTCGCGGCTGTCCGTGCTGCTCTCAGCGCTGGGCATGTCCATATTTCTGCAAAACGGCCTCATGCTTACCCAGGGCGTGTACGACCGCGCCTACCCCACGGAGATGGTCCAGGGAGGCTTCGAGATGGGGGGGGCCGTGGTCTCCTGGATGCAGGTCATCATCGTGGGCCTTACGGCCTTTCTGCTGGTGGCGCTGAACCTGCTCGTGTTCAAGACGCGCATCGGCAAGGCCATGCGCGCCACCGCCCAGGATAAGACCATGAGCGCCCTGGTGGGCATCAACTCCAACCGCATCATCAGCATCACCTTCGCCATCGGCGCGGGGCTGGCCGCCGCGGCCGGCATCATGGTGGGGCTCTATTATGGCTCCGTGCGCTACGACATGGGCTTCGTCCCCGGCATCAAGGCCTTTTCGGCGGCGGTGCTGGGCGGCATCGGCAACATCACCGGCGCCATGCTCGGCGGGCTCCTCATCGGCATGATCGAGGTCTTGGCCGCGGGATACATCTCCAGCGAATACAAAGACGTGTTCGCCTTCATCATCCTCATTGCCGTGCTGTATTTCATGCCCACCGGCATCATGGGAGAAAACGTTGACGATACGCGCGTCTAAGCTCTGGCTCGGCTATGGCGTAGCCATGGCTTGGTTCTACCTGCTGCTCTGGCCGCTGCTGGGCATCAAGCCCGAGGGCCTCCAGTTCGCGGGCAGCTTCGCCGTCTGGCTCAAGGTGGCCGTGGCCGCCGCCATTCTCGTGGCGCTCTACCAGCTCAAGCAGGGCGGGCTGTTCCGCTTCCTCGAAGCGCCCAGCCGGGCCGTGGGGGAGGCCGTTTCCGCCGCCGCCGGGCGCGTGCCCCGCTGGCTGTCCTTGAGCCTGCTTTTGGCCTGCGCCATCGCCTTCCCCTTCTTCACCGAACGCTACGCCCACGACGTGGCCATCAGCGTGCTGGTGTACATCATGCTGGGCCTGGGGCTGAACATCGTGGTGGGCTTGGCCGGCCTGCTTGACCTCGGCTACATCGCCTTCTTCGGCGTGGGCGCGTACACCTATGCCCTCTTGTCCGTGCACTTCGAACTGTCCTTCTGGCTGTGCCTGCCCATTTCGGCCTGTTTCTCGGCCATCGCGGGTTGCATCATCGGCTACCCCACCCTGCGGATGCGCGGCGACTACCTGGCCATCGTCACTTTGGGCTTCGGCGAAATCGTGCGGATCGTCATCAACAACTGGATGAGCCTCACCAACGGTCCCAACGGGGTGCTCGGCATCAAGTCCCCTGGGGCCTACTGGTTCAAGGACGGAAGCTTCGAGCACATCTGGCTGAACCATCTGGAGCAGCTGTACTTCGTCATCCTGGCGCTGGCCGTGTTCACCATCCTGGCCGTGTACCGCATCAACTATTCGCGCATCGGCCGCGCCTTCGAGGCCGTGCGCGAGGACCAGACCGCAGCCGAGCTCATGGGCGTGAACACCTTCCGGCTGAAGCTCCTGGCCTATGCCCTGGGCGCGGTGTTCGGCGGCCTTGCCGGAAGCTTCTTCGCCGCGCGCATGAAGTTCGTCTCGCCGGAATCCTTCACCTTCATCGAGTCGGCCATGGTGCTGGCCATGGTGGTGCTGGGCGGCATGGGCTCCATCCCCGGCGTCATCCTGGGGTCGCTGGCGCTCATCGCCCTGCCCGAGGTGTTCCGCGGATTCGAGATGTACCGCATGTTCGTGTTCGGCGGGGTAATGGCCGTGATGATGATCTTCCGCCCGCGGGGCCTGTGGCCCGCCAAGCGCATGGGCGCCCGCAGCGAGGAGAAGGACTAGCCCATGCCCCAGACGCCCCCCCCCATTCTCGAACTCAGGAACGTCACCAGCGCCTACGGCCGCATCAAGGCCATCCACGAGGTGTCCCTCAAGGTCTACCCCGGCGAGGTGGTGAGCATCATTGGCGCCAACGGCGCAGGCAAGAGCACCACCCTCATGAGCATCTGCGGGGTGCTCAAGCCGGTTTCCGGCGAGGTCTGGTACGATGGCGCGCGCATCGACGGCCTGGCCGCCGACCTGTTGCCCGCAAAGGGCCTGTGCCAGGTGCCGGAAGGCCGCCGCATCTTCCCCCGGCTGACCGTTGAGGAAAACCTGGACATGGGCGCCTTCTTCCGCAAGGACGCCGAAGGCATAGAGCACGACAAGAACCGCGTGTTCCAGATGTTTCCCATCCTGCTGGAACGGCGCAGACAACACGGCGGCACCCTCTCCGGCGGCGAGCAGCAGATGCTGGCCATGGGCCGCGCCCTCATGGGCCGCCCCAAACTGCTCTTGCTGGATGAGCCGTCCCTTGGCCTGGCTCCGCTCATCGTGCACCAGATCTTCCGCATCATCCAGGAGATCAACGACGTGGACGGCGTGACCGTTGTGCTGGTGGAGCAGAACGCCAACTTGGCGCTCAAGCACTCCAACCGGGGCTACGTGCTGGAGACCGGCAACGTGGTCATGGAGGACGACGCCGCGTCGCTTTTGGCCAACCCGGCCATCCGCAAGGCCTATTTGGGCGAATAGCCGGGGTTGCGAACAGCGGACGAACAGTCTGCGAACACAGTTTTCCACATTTCGTTCAAACAGATCCCCCCGGTGGCCCGTGCGGCTTCCGGAGACATTTTGCCCCAGCCCCCCCACTGGCGTCCCGTGCCGTTGTCGGCTAGGATGCGGCCATGAACGCCGATCCTCAGACCCTGTTCATGGCCTTCGGGCTCACGCTCTTCGCCGGGCTCTCCACGGGCCTGGGCAGCGCCCTGGCCTTCTTCACCCGGCAGACCAACACGCGCTTCTTGTCCATGTCCCTGGGGTTCTCCGCCGGAGTCATGCTCTACGTGTCCTTTGTGGAGATCCTCTCCAAGGCGCGCGAGGCCCTGACGCCCGACTGGGGCGTGGCGGGCGGCGCATGGATCGCCACGGCGGCCTTTTTCGGCGGCATCGCCCTGATCGCCCTCATAGACAAGCTGGTACCCGGCTACGAAAACCCCCACGAGCTGCACTCCATCGAGGAAATGGACCAGCGCTACGAAACGCTGCCCAAGAACGAGGCCCACGACTTCGCCAAGCTCAAGCGCGTGGGCGTGTTCACCGCGCTCACCATCGGCATCCACAACTTTCCCGAAGGACTGGCCACCTTCACCTCCGCCCTCACGGACCCGGCCCTGGGCGTGGCCATCGCCGTGGCCATCGCCATCCACAACATCCCGGAGGGCATCGCCGTGTCCGTTCCGCTGTACTTCGCCACGGGCTCGCGCGCCAAGGCCTTCCGCTACTCCTTCCTCTCCGGCCTGGCGGAACCCGTGGGCGCGGTGGTGGGCTACGCGCTGCTCATGCCCTTCTTTTCGCCCACGCTGTTCGGCGTGCTCTTCGCCTCGGTGGCGGGCATCATGGTCTTCATCTCCCTGGACGAGCTCCTGCCCGCCGCGCGCGAGTTCGGCGAGCCGCACCTGGCCATATACGGCCTCATCGCGGGCATGGCGGTGATGGCCGTGTCCCTGCTGCTGTTCCTGTAGGCCGGAACGCTTCCATGAAACTGCGCACCAACGGCATGGAACTCCTCGGCGCGGTGGCGCCTGGCGAGGCTGCGACACTGCGCCTGCCTCTGCTTTTGACCGGCGTGCAGGCGGGCTTCCCCTCCCCGGCCGACGACTTCATCGACAAGCGGCTGGACCTGAACGAGCACCTCATCCGCCATCCGGCGGCCACCTTCTTCGTGCGCGCCGTGGGCGACTCCATGCTCGGGGCGGGCATCCACGATGGGGATCTGCTGGTGGTGGACCGCGCCGTCGATGCCTGCGCGGGCAAGGTGGTCATGGCGGCCCTTGGCGGCGAGCTCACCCTCAAGCGTCTGGAACGCAAGGGCGAGCGGCTCTTCCTCTCGCCCGCCAACCCGGACTTTCCAAGCTTCGACGTGACCAGCCGCGAGGACTTCGAGGTCTGGGGCGTGGCGACCCACGTCATCCACAGGCTGTAGCTCCGGAGGTTCCGTGCCGCTTTTCGCTTTGGTTGACTGCAACAACTTCTACGCCTCCTGCGAGCGCCTGTTCCGGCCAGGGCTCAAGGGGCGGCCCGTGGTGGTGCTCTCCAACAACGACGGCTGCGTCATCGCCCGCTCCAACGAGGCCAAGGCCCTGGGCATCCCCATGGGCGCGCCCGCCTTCCAGTGGGAACACGTGTTCCGCAGGCAGGGCGTGGCCGTGTTCTCCAGCAACTACGCCCTGTACGGCGACCTTTCCGCCCGCGTCATGCGCGTGCTGGAGGAGGCCGCGCCCGCGGTGGAGGTGTATTCCATCGACGAGGCGTTCCTGGACCTCTCCGGCGTGCAGGAGCCCGAGTCCTTCTGCCGCGAGCTGCGCCAGCGCGTGACCCGGCACACGGGCATTCCGGTGTCCGTCGGCCTGGCGCGCACCAAAACCCTGGCCAAGCTGGCCAACCGCCACGCCAAGAAGCAGCCGACCACGGGCGGGGTTTTCGACCTTGCGGCCCTGCCCGACCCGGAAGCCCTGCTGGCGGCCACGGAAATCGGCGACGTGTGGGGCATCGGCCCCAGGCACGCCAAGCGCCTCGCCGCGCGCGGAGTGGCCACGGCCCTGGATTTCATCCGCCTGCCGCGCGACTGGGTGCGCAAGGCCATGACCGTGGTGGGGATGCAAATCCACATGGAGCTGTGCGGCATCTCCTGCCTGAGCCTGGAACAGGCCCCGCCGCCGCGCCGCTCCGTGCTCTGTTCGCGCTCCTTCGGACAGCTCATCCGCGACCGCGAGCACCTGCGCGAGGCCGTGTGCTCCTTTGCCGCGCGCGCGGCCGAAAAGCTGCGCGCCGGGGGCCTGGACGCCCAGGCCGTGCAGGTGTTCGCCCTCACCCCCCGGCACCGCGAGGAGCTGCCCCAGCACCAGGGCCAAGCCACCGTGACCCTGCCCTGCCCCACGGACCACAGCCCGGACATCGTCACCGCCGCCCTGCGCGGCCTGGAGCAAGCCTTTTGCGAGGGCTTCGCCTACCAGAAGGCCGGGGTGCAGCTCCTGGGCCTCACCCCGTCCGCAAGCCGACAAGCCTCGCTGCTGGACCTGCCGCCCGAGCAGCGCCAGCGCCGCCGCGCCCTCATGGACGTGCTGGACCTGGTGAACCGCCGCCATGGCCGACACGCCCTGCGCCTGGCGCTGGCCGCGGCTCCGGAACGCCCCTGGCACATGCGCCAGCACAGGCGCTCGCCCCGCTACACCACCAGCTGGGACGATCTGCCCCGCGTGGGCGAATAGCCGCCAGCGCCCCCCCTCCAAGGCCTCACCCCCCAACGCCAAGCCCAGAACCACACTCCTCCTCCCCCTTTCTGCCGGGTCCGGGGGCGGCAAGCCCCCGGCCGCCGGAGGCATCCCCGCGCACGCCGCCAGTCCCCGCCCGTCCCTTCAGCCCTTGATCTCCCGCTCCAGGCAAAAAAAAAGGGCGGCCGCAGCCGCCCCAATACACCGTCATGGAATGCAATCAGAGAATGCCGTGTTCTCCCGTGCGGATGCGCATGGCCTGCGCCAGTTCCACCACGAAGATCACGCCGTCGCCCTCGTTGCCGGTCTGTCCGCCGGTGTTGATGGCCTCGACGGCCTTGTCCAGGAAGTCGTCGTTGACGCCGATCTCCAGGCGCACCTTCTTGAGCAGATTCACTTCCATGGCCACGCCGCGATAGGTCTCGGTGAAGCCTTTCTGCCGTCCCGCTCCCAGCACGTTGGTCACGGAGAGGGAGTATATCTCCCTGGAGTACAGCTCCTGCTTGACCGCATTCAGGCGGTCGGGCCGGATGTAGGCGATGATCAGTTTCATGTGTGTCCTCCTCGTATTGCGTCCGGCGGCGGGCTACTCGTTGGTGAAGATCTGGAAGCCGCTGTAAGCCTCCTGGCCGTGTTCGGTAATGTCCAGCCCCTTCACTTCCTCTTCGGCGGGCACGCGGATGCCGATGGTCACCTTGAGGATGAAGAAGAGCACGAGGCCGGTGCCGAAGGCCCAGAGGAACACGCTGCCCACGCCGATGAGCTGCGTGACGAGCAGCGCGGTTCCACCGCCGTTGAACAGGCCGACCACGGCGTTGGTTCCGCCGTACTCTGGGCTGGCGAACAGGCCCACGCAAATGGTGCCCAAAGCGCCGCACACGCCGTGCACGGAGATTGCGCCCACCGGGTCGTCAATCTTGAGCACCTTGTCGAGGAAGTCCACGGAGTAGACCACGACCACGCCCGCGATGGTTCCGATGACGAGGGAGCTGGCGGGGCTCACGTTGGCGCAGCCTGCGGTGATGGCCACCAGCCCGGCCAGCACGCCGTTGAGGCTCATGGACACGTCCGGCTTGCCATAGCGCATCCAGGTCACGACCATAGCCGCCACGCCGCCCATGCAGGCGGCCAGGTTGGTGGTCACAGCGATGAGGGCGATGTTGGACTGGGCGGCGGTGGTGCTGCCGGGGTTGAAGCCGAACCAGCCGAACCAGAGGATGAACACGCCCAGGGCCACCAGGGGCAGGTTGTGGCCGGGAATGGCGCGGGACTTGCCGTCCGGGGTGTACTTGCCGATGCGCGGCCCGATGAGCAGCGCTCCGGCCAGGGCGATCCAGCCGCCCACGGAGTGGACCACGGTGGACCCGGCGAAGTCGATCATCGGGGTGGCGAGCTTGGCCAGCCAGCCGCCGCCCCAGATCCAGTGGCCGGAAATGGGATAGATGAGGCCGGTGATGACCACGGAGACGATGAGGTAGGCAATGAACTTGGTGCGCTCGGCGATGGCGCCGGACACGATGGTCGTGGCCGTGGCCGCGAACACGCACTGGAAGAACCAGTAGGTGAAGCCCCACATGCCTTCGTCATTGGCGGTGGTGAATTCGGAAAGGCCGAAATTGGACCAGCCGAAGAGTCCGCTCTGGTCCGCGCCCATCATCAGGCCAAAGCCCACCAGGAAGAACACCGGGCTGCCCGCGGCGAAGTCGAACATGTTCTTCATGAGGATGTTGCCGCTGTTCTTGGCCCGGGTCAGTCCGGTCTCGACCATGGCGAAGCCTGCCTGCATGAACATCACCAGAATGGAGGCGATGAGGGTCCACATGATGTTGGCGTTGGACTGTGTAAGATACTCCACGGCCTTTTCGGCGACCGAGGCGGCCTCTGCGGGCGCTTCCTGAGCCAGTGCGAGGGTGGGCGCAAGGACGAGTCCAAGCAGGGCGGCCCCCCGGAGGGCTCCCCTCAGCCATGATCCAGTGGACCTTTTGATGAACGGCATACGATTCCTCCTTGCAAATGTGCAGGTGTTTGACCAGTGGATAGCAATCCATGGGCCAAACAGCACAACATGCTGAATTTGTAGGAGATATTTACGCTCACCTCTTGCAGCCAGATCTCAGTGATACAAAATGTTGCAATTTTGCACGCAAAATCACAGAACTTCATACGCATAAATTACAAAATTGATATTTCAGGTATTGCGTTCCGGCGGGGACTCGGCGCAGCCCTCTGCGTCTCCCCTGTTCCGGGACAGCGGAGATGCCGACTCCACGGCCGGGCCTGCACAAAGCCCCCGCCACCAGCCAGGGCCGGGCCGCCAAGGCAATCTCCGCGAACGTCCCGAACCCGCCAAGGACCACCACCCGCCACCCCGCATAGCGACGAAAGAGCCCACGCCAGCCGCAGCCCAGGGCCAGTTTGTCCCCGCAACGGGCCGTGCATTCGTCGATTCGTCAATTGGTGCAGATTCGCATCGAGTATTCAAGAAGCAGAAACCAGAAGATCACAAAAACGTGATTCGCACCAACGCACCGCAAGCACGACTGAAGGGAGAGGGGGAATAAAACCGGTCCTTGGCCTTAGGCCAACACCAGGACGGACGCGGAAGGCGCACGGCAGGCGAAGCCAAAACGCCTGATGCCGGAGCGCGGGAACGCACGCCCGCGCGCGGGGGAAGCCGCCGAGGGAATGGAGCGCTTTGCGGGGCCTTGAGCGGGGAGCTACTCCGCAGGATCCGGAGGATGGCCCAGGGTGCGTGGGGCGCGGCCTGCGCGCAGTTCGGCAAAGGCCTGGGCCAGGCGTTTCTGGATGGCCTCCCAGCCGCCGGGACCGTGCGGAAGGGTGCAGCCGGTGCAATCCTTCACCAGCCCGCGCCAGGCCGGGTTGCCCCCGCAGTCGGCCAGGAAGTACAGCGGGCAATAGCAGAACAGGCAATTGAACTCCGCCGGGTCCACGCCCTTGTGGCAGGGGAAGTATTCGCAGGCGGTGTTCTGATGGAACGCGAAATGCCGACTCATACCGCCACCTGCTCCCCCAAGGGCTGCACAAGCACCGTGCGCCGCCTGGGGCCGTCGAACTCGCAAAGATAGATCTTCTGCCAGGTCCCGAGAGCCAGCCGTCCTGCCGTGACCGGGACAAGCTGCGACGGCCCCATGAGGCTGGTCTTGATGTGCGCGTCGCTGTTGCCCTCGGCGTGGCGGAAGGCGGGGCTCTGCGGCACCAGGGCGCGCAGGTGGGCCAGCATGTCGCGCTTCACGTCCGGGTCCGCGCCCTCGTTGATGGTGATTCCAGCGGTGGTGTGCGGCGAATAGACAAGCAGCGCGCCTTCGGTCAGGCCGCACTGGCGCAGGGCCTGGCCCACCTGCTCGGTCACGTCCACGAATTCCTCGCGCGTGCTGGTGTCCACGGCAAAGCGCGGCATCACTCCGCTCCCTCGGCCCCAGCGCCCTCGGCAGAGGGCGAAGGCTCCCGCGCCGCGCGCCAGCCGTGGCTGAAGTCCGCGTCGTACAGGCGCGAACGCGAGGCCTCCGGGGCCAAGTCCTGGCCGGGCAGCACCAGGAACACGGTCTGCCGCGTAAACCCCGCCTCGCGCGTCGTGCGGGCGAGTTCGCCAAGGGTGGTGCGCACGGTATCTCCGCCGGGCCAGCCCACCTTGTGGCCAATGACCACGGAGGTCTCTGGCGCATAGCCCCCCTGGACAAGTTCGTCCTGCACGCGCTCCGGGTCGGAGGCGGAGAGCAGCACGGCCATGGCCGCGCCGTGGGCGGCAAGGAGCGGCAAGGCTTCGGATTCCGGAACAGGCGTGCGTCCGGAAAGCCGCGTGAGGATGAAAGTCTGCGGGCCGCCGGGCACGGTGAAGGAGACCCTGGCGGCGGCGGCGGCGGCAAAGGCGCTGGACACGCCCGGCACCACGCCCCACGCGATGCCCTCGGCGTCGAGCAGGGCGGCCTGCTCGCGCACCGCGCCGTAGAGCGAGGGCTCGCCCGTGTGCACGCGCGCGGCCATGCCGCCGTTGCGCGCGCATTGGCGCAAAAGGGCGTGGGTTTCTGCCAGGGAAAGCGGCGCGGAGTCGATGACGGGCACGCCCGGACGCGCCACGGCGAGCAGCTCGCGCGGCACCAGCGAGCCCGCATAGACCACGCAGTCGGCCTCGGCGATGAGCCTGCGGCCCTTGACCGTGATGAGTTCCGGGTCTCCCGGCCCGGCCCCGATGAACCAGACCTTGCCCGTCGCGTCGCCCATGCAGCTCTCCTCGCACAAAGCGAAAAAAAGGGAGGGCGCGCGGCCCTCCCCGGTTTGGTCGCGTTGCCGACCTAGGCCGACAGCTTGGCGTTGATGGCCTGGCCCACCTTCTTGCCCAGCTCGAAGCAGGCCTGGAAGGTGTCGTGGTCGGGCTTGTTTTTCACCTTCACGGCGGGCTCCACCATTTCCATGCCCATGCCCACAAGGTGCTCGGTGAGGATCTTGACGCACTCGCCGCTCCAGCCGAAGGAGCCGAAGGCCGCGCCGATCTTGTTTTGCGGCCGCAGGCCCTTCATGTAAGTGAGCACATCGGCCACCAGGGGCAGAATGCCGTTGTTGTGCGTGGGCGAGCCCACAAGGACCGCGCCAGCGTCCAGCACCTCGCGCATCACCGCGCTGTGGTGGTTGTGCTTCACGCTCATGATGCGCACGCTGATGCCCTCAGCGGCCAGGCCGTCGCAGATGGCGGAGGCCATTTTCTCGGTGCTGTGCCACATGGTGTCGTACACGATGACGGCCTTTTTCGTGGGCTTCTGCAGGGCGAACTGGCGGTAGCAGTCCAGGGCGTAGGCCACGTCCTCCTTGCCACGCCAGATGAGGCCGTGGTCCGGGCAGAGCATGTCGATGTCGAGGTTCATGCCTACCAGGGCGTCCAGGGTCTTCAGCACCACGGCCGAGTACGGCAGCACGATGTTGGCGTAGTAGTCGGCCAGGGAGGCGAAGATAGCCGAACGGTCCACCTCGTCGCAAAACCGCTCGGTGCTGGCCCAGTTCTGGCCGAAGGCGTCGGAGGAAAAGGCGATCTTGTCCTCCGGGATGTAGGACAGCATATTGTCGGGCCAGTGCAGCATCCGGGTCTCAATGAACTGCACGGTGCGCTTGCCGATGGAGATGGACGACCCGGTGGGCACGGCCTCCACAGGCCAGTCCTTGGAATCATGGTGATAGGAACGCAGGTTTTTTTCTCCCATGGGGGAGCAGAAGATCTTCTCCGGGTGGAAGCGCTCCACGATGGTGCTCAGGCAGCCCGAGTGATCAGGCTCCAGATGGTTCACCACCATGTAATCGATGCGGGGCGTTCCCCCGCAGGCCTGGGCGATGGCGCACAAAAATTCGTCAAGATGGTCGTGCTTGACGGTGTCGAACAGGGTGACCTTCTCGTCCTTGACAAGAAAGGCGTTGTAGGTGGTGCCGCTCGGCGAAAGGGAATAGCCATGAAAGTCGCGGCTGTTCCAATCCACCACGCCAACCCAGAAGATGTCCTTCTTGATTTCAACAGGTTTCATGCTCGGTCTCCATTTCAAGGATGGGTGCGTGCCCGCCCCGCTCCGCAAACTGCGAAAACGGGCAGGTCTGTTGGCCGATTATGTCAAAACACAGGGAGCGCCCCCCTGTCAAGGAGACGCTCCCGGGATGATTATGCTGGGGGCGGCGGCCGCCCCGTCGCAGGGCTATTCTTCCGGGCTGAAGTTGTCCTTGCTGGCTCCGCAGATGGGGCAGGTCCAGGAGGACGGCACAGCCTCCCACTTGGTGCCGGGCTTCACGTCGTTGTCCGGATCGCCCTCGGCGGGGTCGTACACGTAGCCGCAGATGTTGCACACATACTTCTGCATGGGAGCCTCTCCTTTTGTAGGGGTGGGGCAGCTCACCTCTTGGGTGGAGCCGGGGCCGGCCAGCGGCCGGAAGCACTTTTTCGTGCCGCCGCAAATGGGGCAGCGCCAGTCGTCGGGCAGATCCTCAAACCGGGTTCCCGCCGGAATCTTGCCTTTGCGGTCGCCCTTGTCCGGATTGTAGATGTAGCCGCAGTTGGTGTTCTGGCACTGATACATCTCTTCAGGCTGGGCCATGGCGTTGCTCCTAGGTTGCGTTGCCTCGCCTCAGGACTTGGCGGTCCACAGGCCGTGGATGTTGCAGTATTCGCGCGCGGTGACGCTCGCGGCCTCGGTGCAGAAGACGGCCTCAGGCGCGTCCCCCGGCTTCAGGAAGCGCGTCATGGACACGCCGTCGGCCACGAGCTCGATCCACTGGATGTAGTGTTTCTCCTCCATGGGATGCGCCACGCCGCCCACCAGGACCTTGTAGCCGCCCGACACCTTCTCGATGACGGGCACGTGCTTCTCCTTGGAGGCGTCCACGGTGTTCTCGACCATGAGCTTCATGGGCTGGCCGCAGCACACCAAATCTCCGCCTCCCGCGACCATAAGGGTCACGATGTTGCCACACACGTCACACTTGTAGACCTGTCCACGTTCCATGAATGGGACCCTCCTCTCGCTGTTTCGGTGCTACCAGTTCTCTTCGGCGATCTCGAAATGGGCCTGCGGATGCGCGCAAGCCGGGCACTTGGCCGGGGCGGACTCGGCTTCCAGGATGTAGCCGCAGTTGCGGCAGCGCCACAGCACCTTGGAGGTCTTCTTGAACACCTTGCCCTCCTTGATGTTGTTGGCCAGGGCCAGAAAGCGCTTTTCATGGAAGCGCTCAGCAACGGCTATGGCCTCGAACACGCAGGCGATATCCTGAAAGCCTTCCTCCCTCGCGATCTTGGCGAACTCGGGGTACATGCAGGAATGCTCGTGGTTCTCGCCCTCTGCGGAGGCCAGGAGGTTCTCCAGCGTGGTGCCGATGACGCCTGCCGGAAACGCCGCCGTGATCTCAACCTCGCCGCCCTCAAGCAGCTTGAACAGGCGCTTGGCGTGCTCCTTCTCCTGATTGGCGGTCTCCTCGAAAAGGGCCGCCATCTGCACAAAGCCTTCCTTCTTGGCCACGGAGGCGAAGTAGCTGTACCGGTTGCGGGCCTGGGACTCGCCAGCGAAGGCGGTGAGGATGTTTTTCTCTGTGCGGGTGCCACGAATGCTCATGGGGCTTACTCCTTTTGATGACGCACCGGGAGAAACCGGCCGTTGCTTTTGATTCAACGCTACCAGATTATGGGCAAAGAGCCAGAAAAATGTGTCGAGTTGTCCGTACGGCTACATTTTCTTCGCAGCGCACAGGGGGCACACGCCCACAAACTCCACATCGCACCTGAGGTTGGTGTAGCCCATTGCGTGCGCTTCGGGGAGCTCCGGCAACTCAAAAAAAGGCTCCACGTCCTCTACCCTGCCGCACACGGAGCAGCGCACATGCGGATGCGGAACGGGATTTCCATCAAAGCGCTTCTGCGTTCCGGCCCCGCCGATACGCAGCACCAGGCCCCTGCTGCTCAGAAAATCCAGGTTCCGGTACACGGTTCCAAGGCTGATGCGCGGCATGGTCTTGCGCACCATCTCGTACACCTCGTCAGCGGTCGGATGCGTCGTCACCTTGCACAGCTCGGCCAATATGGCTTCTCGCTGCTTGGAGAGCCGCATTCCCTTCCTTTCTTCTTCAATCATGGTTCACCTCTCGTGCTTTCACGAGAACTTAAATAGTAATTTTTCTCACCAGAGTCAAGCACAAAAAAAAGCGGCCAAAGGCCGCTTGCTGCCATCAGCGCTGATCGGAAACCGAAAAGTGAACACCCCCCGCACAACCAATCAAATTCGTATGAACTCTACCCCACCAGCTCTTGCAGGGTGCGCAGCCCCACTTGCAGCGGATAGACGAACTGCAATCCATACTCCGCTCCATCTCGCCAGCGGATTTCGCTCTGCAGCTGCTGCAGCAGGCCGTTGTCGTTCACAGCCTGAACGCAAACGACAACATCGCGCACGTCGTCGCCAGGGCGAGGCGGAGAACAACGGACCCGCGCACCGCCAGCGCTGATGTCGATAAGCTCGGCCCGGGAGGATTGCCCTGAAAACTCCAGCGTGCAGGTCTTATTGCGGCCATGCGCCAAAAGGTGCACACGGCCATACTGTCTGCGCTCGATTCCTGTTGCCATCGCCCACCCCCGAACAGAGTATTCAGAGGGAGCTTACTCCTCGCTGCGGAATTTCTCAACCAGCCGGGCGAGATTTCTTGCCGTTTCGGCCAAATTGGCGATGTCGCCGTTGGCCTGCTGCACATCACCCGCCATTTGCGAGGCCAACGTGTTTATTTCGCTGACGTTCGAGTTGATCTCGTCGCTGGTTGCGGACTGCTGCTCGGCTGCGGTGGCGATGGAGCGCACCATGTCGGCCATCTGTTCGGATGCATCGACAATCTGCACCAACATGCCGCCCGCCCCTCCGGCCAGATCACTGGAGCGGTCCACACGCTCCTTGGTGGCCTGCATCTGATTCACGGCGTCGGCCGTGCTGTGCTGAATGAGCTGGATGGCCGACTCCACCTCCTGGGTGGCGTTCATGGTCTTTTCCGCCAGCTTGCGCACCTCGTCGGCCACCACGGCGAAACCGCGTCCCGCATCGCCCGCGCGCGCGGCCTCAATGGCGGCGTTCAGGGCCAGCAGGTTGGTCTGGTCCGCAATGTCGTTGATGACGCTCATGACCTGCCCGATGTTCTGGGCGCTGGTCGACAGCTCGCCCAAAGCCTTGGCAAGGTTTTCCGCCGTGCCCGAGACCTGGCGTATCTCTGTCAGGGTCTTTTGCACCATTTCGCCGCCCTCGCGGGCCACGTTCCTGGCCCGGCCGGAGGCGTCCGCCGTGTCGCTGGCGTTTTTGGCCACCTCAAGCACGGTGGCGTTCATTTCCTCCATGGCGGTGGCCATCTGCGTGGTGCGGTCGCTGGTGGTGTCCATGCCGCGGGTCAGGTGGTCCATCTGCCGGGTCAAATCGCCGGAGGCCTCCTCCAGGCGCATGGCCACGGTGGTCACCTCGTTGGCCACGGCAAGCAGATTCTGGCGGTTGGCCTCAATGCGCAGGCGGTCCTGCTCCTCCTGGCTCAGGTCGATGAGCACGCCGATGGAGCCCACAACCTGGCCCTGCGTATTTTTGAGAGGCGAAATCTCCACATGCAGGGGGAAGCGGACCCCGTCGGCACGCGTGTAGCTGATGCTCCCGCTCACGGAGGAGCAGGTCTTGATGGCCTTGTCCGTGTAGGTCTCACGCTTCTCGCCGTAGAAAACCGTGTCCATGCATTTGCCCAGCACCTCGCTCTCGTCCTTGCCCAGAATGGCGACGAGCGGCCTGTTGGCCACGGTGATGACGCCCAGTTCATCGGTGACGATCATGGGCACGATGATGCCGTCGAGCAGCCCCTTGTTGTACTCCAACTGGTCCTTGATGCGCGAGACCATGGCCCCAAGGTGGCTTGAAAGATTGGCAAGTTCGTCGTTGCCCGTGACCGTGAAGCGGGCGTCCAGGTTGCCGGAGATGACCTCGTCGGCGCTGGTGGCGATGGACTTCACCCGGCCCAGCACGGCGCGGTCCATGAAATAGTTCAGGGTCAGCACCAGGGCGGCGAGGCCCGCCAGGCACAGGGCCGCGGTCAGGTACTGGGTCATGTGCAGGGCGGACATCTGGCTGGTCAAATCCTGGCGCATGACCATGGAGCCCAGAATCTGCTTGCTTTTGCCGTGGCAGTGGTGGCACGCGGGCTCGTTGGGGATACTCTTGACCTCGGTGAAGAAGGGCGTTCCGCCGATGGTCATGAGTTCGCTGTCCTCGCGGACGGCCTTGAGGCTCTCGGCCACCAGGGCGGCGCTTTTCTCGTGGCCCAGCACCTCGGCCACGTCCTTGCGCTCGTCCTCCTTGCGGGTGGAGTAGGTCACATTGCCGGAAAAGTCCGCCATGACCACGCTGATGTTCTTATGCTCCTTGGAAAGCTCCTCGAAACGGGCCAGGGTGGTTTCGGTGTCGCCCTGGCGCATGGGCCCCTCCACCACCTTGGAGATCATCTTGGCGGAGCGCTGCGCGTTTGCGCGCACCTCGTCCAGCATGGCTTTCTTTTGCCAATGGCTGGTGGCCAAAAACAGGCAGGCGAACACGGCCAGGCTCACCAGGCTGGAGAGCAGCAACACCTTGAGGCGCAAGGAAGCGTTCACTTTTTCCATGATGCCCATGACGCCCTCCTAGTGTCCGCCGCTGTACAGCCGGGGCTTGTAGCGGAAGTTCACCACCCGCGGGTCGTTGTGGCACTTTTCGCAGTGTTTGAGGTTCAGGCGGCCCTTGCCGAGGATCTTGTCCTTGGCGCCCCCGGAATCCACATGGGCCGAGCCCGGCCCATGGCAGGACTCGCAGCCCAGGTGCCCCAGGTCAGGCGTTTTCTCGAAACTCTCGAAGCCGCCCGGCTGCCCGTAGCCGGTGGTGTGGCACCGGTAGCATTCCTTTATTTCTTCCGGGGTGAGCTTTCTGGCCATGAGCTTGACGCTCTTGTCCGACTTCGCCTTGCGGGAGTGCTTGGTGAAGGTCTCATACTCCTTTGCGTGGCACCCCTCGCAGGTGGAGGATCCCACATACGCGGCCTGGCCGCCTTGCGCCAAGGCGCTCACGACGGAAAGGACGCAAAGACCAAGAACGCACGTCAAGGCGAACACAAGGTTGCGCACCGCATGGCCTCCCATTTGAATGATACTTGAATCTATCGGCAAATTTGATGCACTCTTTACATCGCAAATACGATTTTGTCATCTTGAAATATTTATCCAAGCACAAGAAAAGCCGCCGGACCCCCCACATGCGAGGGCTCCGGCGGCTTGAAGCGCTGGTTGCGCGCCGCTACCAGTTCAGCGGGGCCTTGAACGCCTGGGCAAGGGCTTCCACTTCTGCACAGACTACGTATTCTTGCCCCTGCGTAACAGTAAGCGCGCCATGCACGGCTTCACCAATGCACGCGCAATGCTGCCCGGCGAAGTGGGCCTCGAAGGCCGCCGCGTTCTCCGGGGCCACCCCCACCAGCAAACGGCTGGCGGACTCGCTGTACAGCAGCTCCAGGGCGTTGGCGCAGCCGCAGGACGGCACCTTGGCCAAATCCACCCGCGCGCCCAGCCTGCCGCCGATGCACATCTCGGACAGAGCCACGCCCAGACCGCCATCGGAGCAATCGTGGCAAGAAGACACGAGCCCCTTGTGCACGGCCTCGAAGTACCGCAGGTAGCGTTCCCGCGCGGCCACCATGTCCACCTGGGGCACCTC
Organism: Humidesulfovibrio mexicanus; assembly: GCF_900188225.1. Taxonomy (NCBI): domain Bacteria; kingdom Pseudomonadati; phylum Thermodesulfobacteriota; class Desulfovibrionia; order Desulfovibrionales; family Desulfovibrionaceae; genus Humidesulfovibrio; species Humidesulfovibrio mexicanus. Next base: position 701,438 of record NZ_FZOC01000001.1, read on the forward strand.
GCCCCCGGCGATGCCGAGCTCGCTGGCGAGTTCGCTGCCGCCAAGCTCCGGCCGGGTCAGGCCCAACACGTAGAGCCGCTCGCCCGGCCGCTTCAGGTCAGAGGTCACGGCGCGCTTCACGTCGGGCATTTTGGCCATGACCGAGTACAGCACCGTGGGCGGGATGGAGATTTTGACCCCGCCGCCCTTGTAGTCGTTCTTCATGGAGTCCTTGCCGGAGACGCAGGGCACGCCGAAACCCCGGCAGAAGTGGTCCAGGGCCTGGTTGGCGCGCACCAGCTGGGCCAGCTTGTACTGGCCGTCGGGCGTGGTCTCGCTCTCCACGGGGTCGCACCAGCAGAAGTTGTCCACGCCCGCCATGTGGCGCAGGTCCGCGCCCACGGCCACGGCCCCGCGCACGGCCTCGTCAATGGCGTTGGCCATCATCCAATAGGTGTCCAGGTCGCTGAACTTGGGACAGATGCCGTTGGAGAGCACAAGTCCCTCGTCGCTTTCAAAATCCGGCCGGATGACCGCCGCGTCGGCCGGGCCGTCGCGCTTTACGCCCACCAGGGGCTTGACGATGCTCCTGCCCTGGACCTCGTGGTCGTACTGGCGGATGACGTATTCCTTGCTGCAGATGTTGAGGCGGCCAAGCATCCGACAGAGCAGCGCGCCCTGGTCCTGATCGGCCGGGAACGGGTCGGCCTTGGCCGCAGGCTTTTTCCAGCGGGCCTTGAGCTCCATCTGCGGCAGGCCCTCGTGCAGAAACTCCATGGACAAGCGGGTGACGGTCTTGTCCCCGTAGCGCACGTGGAAGAAGCCGGAGTCGGTGTAGGTGCCAAGGGCCGTGCTCTCCACGCCCATCTCGCGGGAAAGGGCCATGAACGCGTCCAGTTTTTCCGGCGGCACCGCGCAGGTCATGCGTTCCTGCGCCTCGGAGACGAGAATCTCCCAGGGCTTGAGCCCGTCGTACTTGAGGGGGGCCTTGGCCAAGTCCAGGTCGCAGCCGCCGCAGTCCTGGGCCATTTCGCCCACGCTGGACGACAACCCGCCAGCGCCGTTGTCGGTGATGGCGTTGTACAGACCGCGGTCGCGCGCGCGCATGAGGAAGTCGTACATCTTGCGCTGGGTGATGGGATCGCCGATTTGCACCGCCGTTGCGGGCGACCCCTCGTGCAACTCCTCCGACGAGAAGGTTGCGCCGTGGATGCCGTCCTTGCCGATGCGGCCGCCGCTCATGACGATAACGTCGCCGGCGCGGGCGCGCTTCTCGTGGCTAGGCCTGCCCGCCACGGTGACGGGCATGGTGCCCACCGTGCCGCAGTACACCAGCGGCTTGCCCAGGTAGCGCTCGTCGAACACGATGGCTCCGTTCACGGTGGGGATGCCGCTCTTGTTGCCGCCGTGTTCCACGCCCTCGCGCACGCCCTCGAACACGCGGCGCGGGTGCAGCAGCCTGGGGGGCAGTTCGCCCTCGTAAAACGGCGAGGCGAAGCAGAACACATCGGTATTGCACAAAAGATTCGCGCCAAGGCCGGTGCCCATGGGGTCGCGGTTCACGCCCACGATGCCCGTGAGCGCGCCGCCGTAGGGATCCAGCGCAGAGGGCGAGTTGTGGGTCTCCACCTTGATGCAGACGTTCAGCCGCTCGTTGAAGCGGATGACGCCCGCGTTGTCCTTGAACACGGACAGGCAGAAGTCGTCCGTGCCCTTGGCCTGGCGGATGGCCTGGGTGCTGCCCTTGATGCAGGTCGAGTAGAGGCTGTCGATGCGCGCGCAGCGCCCGCTCTCCTCGTCAGCATAGTCGATCTTGGCGGTGAAGATCTTGTGCTTGCAGTGTTCGCTCCAGGTCTGGGCCAGCACCTCCACCTCGGCGTCGGTGGGGTTGCCCGCCAGTTCCGGGGGCAGGCCCGCGGCCGCGCGCGCGGCGCGTACCGCCGGGTCCGTGTAGTAGGCGACGATGGTTTTCATCTCCGCCAGCGAAAGCGCCAGGGTGTTGGAGCGGCTGAAGGCGGTCAATTCCTCGTCGCTCATGGTGGCGAGGGGAATCACGGCCACCTCGTCGCTGGCCTGGCCGGTGACGCGCGCGGTGCGCGGCGCAAAGCCCGGCGCGGCCGCCCACTGCTCGGCGCTTTTCAGCTCAAAGCGTTGGATGAGCTCATTGGCGAGCAGGTCGCGGGCGATGTGCAGCGCGGTCTTCTCGTCCAGCGCGCTTCCGGGCGCGCCCTTGAGCAGATATTGCACGCTGGTATAGACGCTCACGGCCTTGGCAGCCTGCCCTTCGAGCCCCAGCATAAGCAGGATGGTCTCGCGCGCGGTCCGGGCCTCATTGTCGGTGACGCCAGGGCGGAAGCCCACCTCAAGGGCCCAGTCAAAGCCTTCCGCCTTGGCAATGGGCGCAAGGGAAATCTCGTGCAGCACCGGGTCGTGCAGGGCGGCTGCATCCATGACCGCCTGGGCCTGCGCCTGGTCCAGGCCCTCCACGGCGTACACGCGGACGATGCCCACGCGGGCCAGCTCCAGCCCCAGCTCGCCCTTGATCTTGCGCAGAACGCGCTCGCCCACAACGTCGCGCACCTGGGGTTTCAGCCCCAACTCGAAGCGCAGAAGCATACCGGATTCTCCTTGAGCAAGGCCGGTGGTCCGGCCGTTTCTAGTGTGTCAGCGCAACACGGGGCCGTCGTCGCCCACCATGGCGTCGCCGCCGGCGGCCTTGGCCGCGTAGGCCCAGTTGTCCACTCGTTTGAGCAGGCTCTTTGCGCTGTCGTCGTCCCGAAGATATGAAAAGCCCAGACTCACGCTCACCAAATCGCGCAGTTGGACGCGCACGTCCTCGCGAATGCGCCGGGCGATGGCCGCAAGGCGCTCCCGGTCCACCTCGGTGACGATGACGGCGAATTCGTCACCGCCGTAGCGGCAGGGGTGGTCCATGCCCTGGCGCACCAGGCGCAGCAGCAGCCCGGCCACGGACTTGAGCACCTCGTCGCCCGCGGCGTGCCCCTTGGAGTCGTTGACCTCCTTGAAGCGGTCCAGGTCGAAAAACACCAGGCCCAGGCCGCGTCCTGTGCGGCGGCTGCGCGCCACCTCCCGCTCCAGGGTGGCGTGGAACTGGTAGTGGTTGTACAGGCCGGTAAGCCCATCAAGCAAGGCCCGCGCCTTCAGCTTGGCCTCCAGGCGGCGAATCTGCGTCAGGTCGCGCCCCACCACCAGGCACTCGCGGCTCCGGGGCGCTGCGCCTTCGGGCTTGCCGCCAAGGGGGGCGAAGGACAATTCGTAGGGCAGCTCGGCCCCGCCCTGGGCGTGCAGCAGCACCTCCACATGGGCATGGCCTTCGGCTTCAAGCAGTTCCGGCCCCCACCCGTCCACGTGGCTCACCGCTGGCGAGAACACCTCCAGGAAGTCGCGCCCGGCCAGCCCCAACTCCATCTGCGAGCAGTACTCGACGACGCCGGACGGCGAAACGGTGAGCACCAGCTCGTGCATGGAGGAGACAAGGCGTTCCAGAAAGCTCTTGCGGCGCAGGGTCTGCACTTCCAGCTCGGAAAGCTCGCGCAGGTCCTCGAAAAGCACCAGAAAGCCGCCATCCGGCTGCCTGTGCGCCGAAAGGTACAGAACCCCGTCACGCGCGGCCCCGTCCTGATCGACCCCCAGGAAGTAATCAATGGCGGCGTAACGTTCCCTGTCAACATCGGTCACGAAGGCGGCGAACGCCGAGCAGGTTTCGGCGGGCAGGCGGCTGGGCAAAAGCTCCACCAGGGGCCGCCCCTTGGCCGAGGGGCAAAGGCTCAGAAATCGAGACAGCCTCCCGTTGGCCTCGACCACGCGCCCCTGCGCGTCCAGCCGGGCCACGCCGACGGGAATGGCGTCAAAGGCCAGGGCCTTCTCCTCCAGCACGGCCTGGCGGGCGCTGTAGTGCTCAAACCCCTGGGCAAAAAAGCGCAAGTATAAGGAAAGATTTGTCATATCCTCGCGGGTGAGGGTGGCTTCGCCCAGCCGCAGTTCGCCCAGCCGCGTGCCGGAACAGGAGATTTCCAGGCCGGAGGTGCGCAGACGCCAGGGAATGGCGCCGGGCCGGAACAGGCCGTCGGTCCGCTCCAGGCTGCCGGAGGGCGTCAAATGGTACAGGCGGTAGCCCTGGCTCTGCGGCGCGCGCAGGGCCACGTCCCAGCTTTTCACGTCCCAGTTGAGCTTGATGTGCTTGCCCAGCACCCGCGCCACGGAGGAAAGCCCGCCCTCGACGGTAAGCAGATCCATGCTGAGAAAGCAAAAGCCCTGCATGATCTTCACCGAGTGCCGGTAATAGGCGCGGTTTTCCTCGCCCTCGGCAATGCCCAGGGAGCCCAGCATGGAGCGGAACCGCTCCAGGCAGCGCTTGCGAAACTCCTCCACCTCACGCTCGGAAAGCCCCAGCACCGTACGCAACAGCCCCTCGAACTGCACTACGCCAAACGGCCCGCTCACGTGGCCAAGCTCCACCTCGGACCACTGGGTGGCCAGCGCCACGGCCTGGGCAAGGGGGGGCAGGTCGGCCAGCGAATCCACGGCGTGATGGAAGCGCACGCTCTCGCAAATTTCCGCCGGAATGCCCCAGCGCACCAGCAACATCTGCGAAAGGGCCGCGTGGTTCATGCCCCAGGCCTCGGCCTCGCGGTCCAGCTGGCCCCGCTCCAGCACGGTGAGCCGGTCGCGCTGTTCGGGCTCCGGCAGGTATTCGCTGGCCGCGCAACGCAGAAACAGCAGCGACACATCCTTGAGCAGGCAGCAAAGGTAGGCTTGGTCGGCCTGCGCGGGGCACAACTTCTGGGCCAGCAGCTCGGCGGCGATGGACGACCAGGTCACCAGCCGCCAGTCGGGGTAGAAATCATAATGGCATTCGGGAAAGCCGCTCTCCAGATCCTTGTGCAGGGTCATGGAAACGGCCACTTTGAGGATCTCTCGGCTGCCGAGCACAAGGGCCGCGCGGGAGAGGTCGGTGACCTTCTGCGGCAGGCCGTAGAAGGCGGAGTTCACGAGGTTCAGGACCGTGGTGGCCAAGGCTGGGTCCAGGCGCAGGGTCTCGCCCATGACGCCGAAGTCCGGCTCGGGCTTCAGCGCCTCCTGCATCAGCCGGAGCATGACCGGAGAAAGCGAGAGCCTCTGGAGCAGATGCGGCGAATTGAGCAGCAGGTTCCCGGCCATCGGCCCCCCGTCATTTGCGTCTGGAAAGGACGTACTCCGCAGCCTGGGCCAGGACCGCCCGCTCAGGCGTTTCCGGCAGGGCGCCAAGCGCCGCCAACGCGGCGTCAACATAGCGCCGCGCGGCCTCGCGGGTCTCGTCGGCAAACCCCTTTTCCCGCACCTCGGCCACAATGCGTGCGGCATCCTCGACAGTCAACCGCTTTTCCCGCAGGGCCGTCAGCAGCGCCGAGGACTCCGCCTGGGGCAGGCTCTCAAGGTACAGAATCAGCGGGAGGGTCATCTTGCCTTCGCGCAGGTCGCCGCCGGCGGGCTTGCCCATCTCGCTCTCGGAGACCGCGTAGTCCAGCGCGTCGTCCACCAGTTGGAAGGCGATGCCCAGGTTCAGGCCGAAGTCCCCGGCCAGGTCCTCCAGGGCGCGGTCGCGGCTGGCGAGGGCGGCCCCGCAGCGGCAGGCCGTCTCGATGAGTCGGGCGGTCTTGCCGATGATGATGTCCAGATAGGCCTGCCGGTCCACACTGGGCCGCGCCGTATGCGCCAGCTCCAGGATCTCGCCCTCGGCCGTGGCCATAATGCCCCGGGCCAGGAGCGCGTTCAGCCGGGGGATGTCGTAGCCCGCGCCAAGGCTGTTGGCCAAGGCCAGCAGCACGTCTCCGGCCAGAATGGTCTCGGTGACGCCGAAGGCCACATGCGCACTGGTCTTGCCCCGCCGGGTCTGGGCCTGGTCCAGCACATCGTCGTGCAGCAGGGTGGCGGTGTGCAGCATCTCCAGGGCGCACGCCATGGGCAGCACGTCGCCCTGCCCGTGGCCCAAGGCGCGGGCGCAAAGAATGGTCAGCATGGGCCGGATGCGCTTGCCCCCGGAGAGCAGCACATGGCGCGCCACCTCGCGCACAAGCCCGTCAAGCCTGTCCGCCTCGGCGGCGAGGAAGGCGTTGATGCCGGGAATCTCCCTGGCGAAGTAGGCGCGCATTTCGTTCATGCCGTTCACGTCCGCTGGTTGGGGGTTGCGTCCGGGCCTCCCGTGGAGGCCAAAAGTCGTTGCGCGGCCACGCCCAGGGCGTCCAGCGCTCCGGGCAGATCCCAGGACTCTGGCGGACGCGCGCCCACTGCGTTGGACACCGCGCGCAGTTCCGCAAAGGGCAGCCCGGAGAGCCTGGCCGCGTAGGCCACGGCAAAGCCTTCCATGTTCTCCAGCCCTGGGCCGAAACGGGCCAACCGCTCCCCGGCGCGCGCGCGGTCCGCGCTCACCCCGCTCACGGTGATGCTCGCGGCCCTGTCCAGCCATGCGGCGTCAAGCCCCATGCGCGCGGCCTCGGCCGGGGCGTCCCAGGCAAGGGAGGCGAACACGGCGGCGGGGTCGGACGCGGGCACGCCATTCAAGCTGAAGCCCAGGGCGCGGGCATCCGCATCGCACGCGCCGGAAAAAAGCAGGCCGTAGTCAGGCCAGACCTCGCGCTCCACCAGCCGCGCGCAGCCCAGCGGATGCGCGGCCAGATCGAAGCTCCCGGCCACGCCCACGCACAGCACGCCAAAAATCTCCGTCTGCTCCATGGCGCGCCCCAGGGCCAGCGCAGCGTTCACCACGCCGATGCCGGTGACCAGGGCCAGCACGGGACGGCCATGCGCCTGCGCAGGGAACAGCCGCCCCTGCAGCTGCTCCTGGCCTGGCGCCTGGGCCAGCCCCAGCGCGGCGGCCAGCTCGCGCCCGGTGGCGGCGGCGACCAGCAGCACGCCCGCCCTACAACCGCCAGAGGGTGAACCCGGCCGCAGCAGCCGCCGCCGGATCGAAATGTCCCTTCACGTCCAGCACGATGGGCGCCGCGCCCTGGCGGAACCAGCCGCGCAGTTCCTCGAAACCGAGGTCGGCGTACTGCCGGTGCGCAACGGCCAGGATCAACGCGTCCAGGTCGCGCAGTTCGGAGACGGGCGAAAGCCCGATGCCGTACTCGTGCCGGGCCTCGTCCGCATCGGCCATGGGATCGGTGGTCAGCACCCGCACGCCATAGTCCTCCAGCGCGCGCACCACATCGATGACCTTGGTGTTGCGCAGATCGGGCACGTTTTCCTTGAAGGTGAAGCCGAGCACGCCCACGCGCGCCCCCTTGACCTTCACATCGGCGGCGATGAGCTTCTTGACGCAGGTTTCGGCGATGAAGCCGCCCACGGCGTCGTTGATGGCGCGCCCGGCCAGGATGACGCGCGGCGAAAAGCCGAGAGCCTGGGCCTTGAAGGTGAGGTAGTACGGGTCAACGCCGATGCAGTGCCCACCCACGAGCCCCGGCCGGAAGGGCAGAAAGTTCCATTTGGTGCCAGCGGCCTCAAGCACTTCCAGGGTGTCGATGCCCATGCGGTCGAAAATCGCCGCCAACTCGTTCATCAGGGCGATGTTCAGGTCGCGCTGGGTGTTCTCGATGACCTTGGCCGCCTCGGCCACTTTGATGGAGGAGGCCCGGAAAGTGCCCGCCTTGACCACGGCGCCGTAGAGCGCGCACAGCAGGTCCGCGGTTTTGGCGTCCTGCCCGGCCACCACCTTGGTGATGGTTTCCAGCGTATGGGCGCGGTCGCCGGGGTTGATGCGCTCCGGCGAGTAGCCGACAAAGAAGCCCTCGCCGCACTTGAGGCCGCTGGTTTCCTCCAGCAGGGGCACGCACACCTCTTCCGTCAGGCCGGGATACACGGTGGACTCGTACACCACCACCGCGCCGGGAGCCAGGTTCGCGCCGACGGTCTTCGTCGCGCCGACGACCGGCCGCAAGTCCGGGGAGCGGTGCTCGTCTATGGGCGTGGGCACGGCCACAATGACCACGGCGGCGTCCTTCAGGCGGGCTGCGTCGCAGGTATAGGCGACCTTGGCCGCCTTGAGGTCGCCGGGAAGCACCTCGCCGGTGCGGTCGCTCCCGGCCTCAAGCTCCTCCACGCGCTTCTTGGAAATATCGAATCCGATGACCGGAAAATGCCGCGACAAGGCCACGGCAAGGGGCAGGCCCACGTAGCCCAGGCCAACCACGGCCACGCTGGCGCGCCCGGCGCGCAGATCCTCGATGCCCGCTTTCAAACCCATGTGCATTCCTTCCTCGCTGGTTCATCGGGCAGGGCGCTGTGGACAACCCGCGTCCGCCCGGATACAAGGGCGCATGAACCTCGACTGGCCCCTTTTCTTCGTGGCCCTGGGCCTGGCCTTCCTCATGGAAGGGCTGCCCTACTTTCTGCTGGCCGAGCGCATGCCGCCCGTGCTGCTGACCCTGGCCAGCAGGCCGCCGCGCGCGCTGCGCGTGCTGGGCCTCACATCCATGATCCTGGGCGTGCTTCTGGTGGCTCTGGGCCGCTCGTTCTAGTCCTTTTGCGGGCCGTCGCCGCCCGCCTTTTGCGCCACATGCAGGTACACGATGCCGGAGAGCATGGCAACGTGAAACACGCGCGCAAAGCCCGCGTCCATAAGCTCCCGCGAAAGCTGGCGTTCATCCGGAAACTCGCGAATGGTCTCCGCCAGATAGCGATAGGCGGCGCGGTCGCCGGAAAACAGCCTGCCGACAAGCGGCAGCAGCTTGTCCAGATAAAAATTATACAACCCGCCCCACACCTTGCGTCTGCCGGTGCCGAACTCCAGGATGCAAAAGCGGCCGCCGGGCCTGAGGCAGCGCAGCACTTCCCTGTGGGCGGCCATGCGCGGGCGGATGTTGCGGATGCCGAAGGCGATGGTGGCCGCGTCCACGGATTCGTCGGCCAAGGGCAGTTGCCGTCCATCGCCCTGCACAGGGATGATCTGTCCATCCAGGCCGCGTGACAGCTTGCCCTTGCCCGCCGCCAGCATGGGCAGGGTGTAGTCCACTGCGGCCACGCGCACGCCAGGATACTGGCGCACCAGGGCCAGAGCGACATCCAGGGTTCCTGCGGCCAGGTCGAGAACCACGCCGCCCGGCCTGGGCAAGGCCACGCGGGCCAAGCGCCAGCGCCAGTAAATATCCAGCCCCAGACTCAGGGTGTGGTTGAGAAAGTCATACCAGCGGGCAATGCGGCCGAACATGGCCGCCACCTGCCTGCCGTGGAGCCGGTCTTTCTGGGCCAGCTCCTGATCCGTGGAATGCGGCATGGCCTAGGCGTCCTTCTTCCCCGGCGCGGCCGTTTGCGCGCCGCCGCTCACGGTGCGCAGGACCTCGGAATATATCTCCGCGAAATGCTCGGCGAAATTGGCAGGAGAGATGCGGCCCACCTCGATGAACTTGACCACGATCTCCTTGGCCACCTGCAGGGCCTGCTTCTCCAGCGAATCCATGCCCGCTCCCTTGCGCTTTCCGGACGCGCAGGCCCGGCTTGACTGTCTGAAAACCCGCCCGGTGGGAAATGGTCGCGACCGCACCACGCGGGAGACCCCGGGCGGGAAGGAGGAAAAAACCTGCGAGGCCCCTCCCCCCTTGTTTGGTGGTTAGCCCTACCACGCCGCCCCCCCCTTCGTCGAGTGCGGCGCGCAGGGAATACCGCCCTGCGTGCGGACGCAAAAAGGCCGCCCCCGGAATGGAGGCGGCCCCTTGGTGTTGATCGGCGCGCGCGCTATTCGTCGCGCATACTGGCGGCCAGCGCGGCGATCTCCTCGCGGATGACGCGGGCGGCCTCGCGCGGCACCGCGCGAGAGATCTCGGAGAAGATCTCGCGGTCCAGCTGGGCCTGGCGGTCCTCCACCACGGCAAGACGCTCCGCAGCCCCGGCGACGGCCTTCTCGGCCCCTTCCACGCGCGCCCCAAGCGCCTGTGCGGCGTCGGATGCCGCACGGGCCTCCTCGCGCGCAGCGTTGGCCTCGCGGTCGGCCTCGGCCAGGCGGGACTCCAGTCCGGCCTCCAACTGCGAACGCAGGGCCGTGAGTTCCTCGCGCAGGGCGCCCGCCTCTTCCTGCGAGGCGTGCAAGCGCGCTTCCAGGTCGGAAAGGGCGCGCTCGCGCTCGGCCAGCTGCCCTTCAAGGCGCACCACGGCAACGCTGCTGCCGGTGACCTGCAGGGCCAGTTCGGCCAGACGCTGCTCAATGGCTGCAAGGGCCTCCCCGGACAAGGCGGCGGGGGCCGCCGGGCTTTCGGAAGCGGCAAAGGCCGCTCCAGCGGCCACAACGCCGAGGGCGGCGTCGGCCAGGGGGAGCACCGGCTCCTCAAGCATTGGCTCCTCAAGCGCCGGTTCTTCAAGCGCCGATTCGGACGCCTCCGCCAGCGGCTCCGCTTCGGGCGCGGCGAAAGCGGCGGGGGCCAGTTCGGCCTCAGGCGCGACTTCAAGCTCGGCCTCAGGCTCGACTTCGGGCTCGACTTCGGGTTCGACTTCGGGTTCGACTTCGGGCGCGGCTTCGGGTTCGACTTCAAGACCGGCCACCGGAGCGGTCCCGGGCGCGGCCAGCTCGTCGAGCAAGGCCTGGGGGTCGAGGGAGCGTTCGGGCTCCGGTTCCCCGGCGGAACTCTCAATGCCTTCCATGAGGCCGCTCATGTCCAGGTCGCCGGAATCAAGGATGGTCTCCAGCCCGGCTGGCGCCACGGCTTCCGCGGACTCGTCCAGATCCGGCAGGGACAGGTTCAGATCCCCGCCAAGGTCGGCGGGCTCCTGCTCCGGCGCAAGGTCGCGACCCGGCTCGGGGTCGGAAAGATCAGGCAGGGTGAGGCCCAGCAGATCATCATCCGCCACGGCTGCGTCCGGGTGCTCCGCGACCTCGGCTTCCGGCGTTGCGGCAGCGCTCTCTTCCACCAGATCGCCCAGCGAAAGCTCCAGCAGATCCTCGGCGGGTTCGGCAGGCTCGACTGGCTGGGCGGCCGACACGGCGGCGGCCTGTCCCGCGGCGGGAACGTCCAGGGTCTCCAGCAGATCGGCCATGTCGGTGCTGTCCAGTGGCTCGGGCGCGGCAGGCTGGGCAGGCGCGGCGGCTTTCTCCCCCAGGCCGGAAATCAGGTCATCCAGCCCGGCCAGGTCGATGCCGCCGTCCTTGCCGCCGGACACATCCTCCGGCGGGGACAGCAAGTCCGAACCCGCGCCCTCGGCAAAGGCGGACAGATCAAGGATGTCGTCATCCCCATCGGCAGAGGCATCCTCCACCAAGTCGCCCAGGGAAAGTTCCAGCAGCTCGTCCTCCGGTTCGGAGACAGGCGCGGAAGCGGGCGCAACGGCAGGATCCGGCGCGGGGCCACCCACAGGCGGAGCGGACGCGGGCGTCTCGTCCGCAGCGGCGAGCTCCTCGGCGAAGAGGGCTTCGAGCTCTTTTTCAAAATCGCTCTCGCTGGCCGTTGGTTTTTTCCCCGAGGCCTTCATGTCGAGGGCGTCAAGGTCCAGGGCGTCGTCGGGAGCTCGAGAAGTCGGCGGCATGGGCTTCGCCTCCGGGAGTTAAAAAAAGGGGGCCGCTTGCGCAACCCCCTTGGTGAGCGGGCGTCCTGCTAGGCCTTCGGGTGGCACTTGTCGCAGGCGGTGGGAACGTTGGGCTTCTCGGCCTTCTTGGCCTTGTGGCAGCCCAGGCAGGACTTGGGATTGTTGCCGTGGAACGCGGCGTAATAGGAATCCTTGCCCTGCTTGGCGGTCAGGTTGTCGTGGCAGCCCTTGGTGTCGCAGCTGGCAAACTCGCTGCCCTTGGCGTCCTTCTTGTGGTGGCAATCGGCGCACTTCACGGCACCGTGCTTGCTGTGGGGGAACTTCACCAGCGACTTGGTCATCTTCATGCCCGCAGGGGCCTTGAAGACAAAGCTGTCAGCCGGGGCCTTGGGGGCCGCGTACAGGGGCAGCGCCAGGGCGCAGCCCAGGGCGGCGACGACCAGACTCATAAAGAGAGAACGTTTCATGCTCCTCAATCCTCCTTCTTCACATGCGTGGGAACTCCACTCTACCACTAGCCTTGGGAAGCCTCCCCCGTGTAACGGGGGAACATTCCGAGACGAACACTTAAGCAAATACTCCCAAAACGCGTTCCCTGGCAAGGGAGGGTGCGCACTTTTCCGGGATTTTTTTCACGATCCCGGCGCCGCAGCCCCCCCGGCAAGCGCATATTTTCCCGCATAGCCGCGCGGGGTCAGCAGCCGCCCCCCGACCAGCCTCGTGGAGGCGTTGCCCACCAGCACGATGCTCTGCATGTCCACGGCTTGCGGGTCCAGCGCGTCCAGCGTGGTGGCCAGAATCTCCTGCCCCGGCCGGAAGGCCCGCTTCACCAGGCCGACCGGCGTGCCGCCGGGCTTGTGCGCCCGCAGCAGCTCAAGGGCCCTGGGCAGTTGGTCCGTGCGCCTGCCGGAACGGGGATTGTAGAGCACCACCACGAAGTCGGCCCCGGCCGCCGCCGCCAGCCGCCGCTCGATCTGCTCCCAGGGGGTGAGCAGGTCGGAGAGGCTCACCACGGCGAAGTCGTGCATGAGCGGAGCGCCCAAAAGCGCAGCCGCCGCGCACAGGGCCGGAATGCCCGGCACCACCTCGAAGTCCACCTGCCCGAGCAGGCCGCGCGCCTCCAGGAGTTCCAGCACCAGCCCGGCCATGGCGTACACGCCCGCGTCGCCGCTGGAGACCACCGCCGTCTCCACGCCGGAAACGGCCAGGTCGATGGCCGCATTGCAGCGCTCCACCTCGCCGGTCATGCCCGTGGAAAGCACCTGCCTGCCCTCCAGCAGCTCCGGCTCCAGCAGGCCTATGTAGCCCTTGTAGCCCACGATGGCGCGGGCCCGCAGGAGCGCCTGCCTGGCCATGGGCGGCAGCAAGGCCGCGTCTCCGGGCCCAAGCCCGACAACCGTGATGCGCCTGTTCACTCACTCTCCTTTCACGGGCAGAAGCGCCACCGCACAGGTGACGCCCTCGCCCTTGACCTTGTCCACCAGCGGAGCCGGAGCTCCGGAGAGCAGCAAGGCCGCCGCCTCGCACACGCTCCCGGACCCCACGCGCCGCTTGACCGTCTCGGACTGCCCGGCGGCCTCCACCGCCGCCAGGGCCTCCACCTCGAAAAATACAACTTCCGGGCCAAGGGCCGCAGCCGCCGCACAAATACCCGGATCCTCTCGTTTTATGACCGCAGTGCCCACCCGGCCGATGCTCTGCCGGGCCAGGCCGTGCTGCGCAAACACGTGCGCAACGTGCGCAAGAATTTCCCGCTCCCCCACGCCCCGGCGGCTTCCCAGGCCCAGGCACAGGCAGCGCGGATAGGCGCGGAAGGTTCCCGGATACGCCCCCCCCGCCTGCCAATGGCACCACACCCCCGGCGCGTCCGGGGCCCAGTGCGCTGGCGCGGTCGCGACAAGCAGCCCCCCTGCGTCGTCGCCGCAAAGCAGCCGTCCCTCGGGGTCGTAGCACTGCACCGGGCGTCCCTCCAGCAATGCGGCCGAGACGGCCTTCACCGCGCGGGCGTTTTCCACAGCCATGCCCTTGGCCGCGGCCAATTCGTCCACGCCGGGCAGGCAAGCCGCATCGGTGCCGGTGGTGATGACGGCGGTGGCTCCGGTCAGCCGCGCCAGTTCGCGCGCAAGCTCGTTGGCTCCGCCCACATGGCCGGAGACCAGGCTCACGGCGAAGCGCCCGGCCAGGTCCAGCACGGCCACGGCCGGGTCGCGCGCCTTGTCCTGCAAGTGCGGGGCAACGGCGCGCACGGCGATGCCCGTGGCCGCCACGAACACATGCCGCCGGTGCTGGCGGAACACGCGGGCCATGTGCGCGGCCAGCCCGGCAAAAGGCGCCACGCCCTCGCGCCCGGCGGCGAGCCGCGCAGGGGCGTAGACACGCGCGTCCAGATCCGGGGCGATGCGCAGGGCCAGATCAAGGCCCTGGGCGCTCAAGGCGTGGATGGCTGTTTCCGGTGGGGAGGCCACGGCGTTCAGAGGCGCTTCTCGGCCCAGATGATGAACACCGGGTTCTGGGCGCGCAGCATGAAGTCCCCGGCCAAACGGTCGGCGTGGCTGGCCTGCAGCTGGGTGACGCCGAAGTTCCAGTTGTGGGACTGGAAATACTCCTTCACGCGCATGAGAGTGTCCAGCAGGATGGCGTGGGCCACGATGCGGCCGCCGGGCTTGAGCCTGCGGCAGGCATGGGCCAGGGTGCGGGTGTTCTCGCCCAGGCCGCCGCCAATGAACACGCGGTCCGGGTCGGGCAGCTCCACCAGGCTCTCGGGCATCTCGCCCTGCACGGTCTCCACCAGCCAGGCCCCGATGCGCCGCACGTTCTCGCGGATCATGGCCGCGCGGCGCGGCTCGCGCTCCACGGCGAACACGCGGCCCTCATGGGCCAGGTGCGAGGCCTCAATGGCCACGGAGCCGCAGCCCGCGCCCAGATCCCAGACCACGGAATCGGGCAGCAGGCCCAGCATGGACAGCCCGGCCGCGCGCACGGCCTGCTTGGTGATGAGGCTCTTCTCGTGGAAGTAGTAGTGGTCAGGGATGCCCAGCATCAGCGGGATCTCCGGCGGCGCGGTGCGCTCCACCAGCACCAGGTTCAGGTCGGAAAAGGGCAGGTCCCAGGCCTCTTCCATGCGCAGGCGGCGGGCGGTTTCGCCGGGGGTGCCCAGATTTTCCAAAACGACGAGTTGGGCGTCCACCACGCCGCGCTCCAGAAGCGCCTGGGCCACCGCCGCCGGGCCTCGCTCGGGGTCGGTGAACACGGCGATGCGCTCAAAGCGGGCCAGGGCGGCGAAAAGCGGCGTGAAGTCGCTTCTGCCGTGCAGGGAGACCACGCGCACGTCGTGCCAGGGCAGGCCCACGCGCGCGGCGGCCATCTGCAGGGTGCACAGGTTGGGGTGCACCACCACGCGGGCCGCGCCCAGCGCCTCGATGAGCCGCTTGCCCAGGCCGAAGAACAGCGGATCGCCGTCGGCCAGCACCACCACGGCCTTGCCCGCCGCACGCTCGCGGGCGATCTCGTCCAGGATGGGCGAAAGCGCTCCGGCCACGGGAATGTCGCGTTCGGGCCGACAGCAGCGCGGAGCCGCGTCCAGCAGCCTGCGCCCGGCCACCAGCACCTGCGCACGGGCCAGGATGTCCTCCACGCCCGGCGGGGGCGTAAGGTCTCCGGGCCGAAGGCCCACCACATGCACGGGGTTCTGGCGTTTCTCGAACATGGGCACCCTTACCGCGAACCCGCGCCGGGGTGAAGGGGGGAATCCACGGAAAACAGCGCGGGCGCAATCCCATCGGCATGGAGGATGCTCCCGTCCTGGCCCCCGGCGTTTTTCCCGGTGTCCTGACCGGAAATGTCGAAAACCACGTAGCGCACGTCCAGGGGGGCAAGGCCAGCCTCGCGCAGATGCCGGGCCGCAGCGGCCATGGCGTCCCCCACAAGCAGGGAGGTCAGCCGCCGCGCCGCGTCTGGCGGCAAAAGCGCCAGGGCCTGGGCCGCCGTGTTGGCCCCGGCGATGGCCGTGGCCGCGGCGCGGTCCGCCCCGGCATCGGCAGCGCGCGCGGCGAGCCGGGCGAAGTCGATGGCCTCGCCGTGGGCGTGGGTATTGGCGAGCCCCTGCGCCTGCTTGACCAGCTTGCCGAAAAATACGGCCCAGACGACGATCGCGAAGCCGCGCTCCGCCGCGGCGCACAGGGCGTGGGCGTAGAAGTCCGCAGCCTGGACCAGGCACAGCTCCGGCGCAAAGGGATGGCGCTCCAAAAACAGCCGCTCGCTCCTGCGGCCGGTGGTCATCACCGCGCAGGCGTGCCCGGCGGCGCGGGCCACGTCCAGGCTGCGCGAGACGCACTCGGCCCAGGCCCCGTGGCTGTACGGCCGCACCACGCCGCCCGTGCCCAGGATGGAGATGCCGCCGGTGACGCCAAGGCGCGGGTTCAGGGTGCGGCGGGCCATGTCCTCCCCCCCAGGCACCTCTATGACCACAAGCGCGATGCCGTTGTAGCCTTCTGGCAGGGCCTCCAGCACGCTGGCGCGGATTTGCGCCTCCGGGCCGGGGTTGATGGCCGCGCGGCCCACGGGCACGGGCAGGCCGGGCAGGGTCACGGTGCCCACCCCTTTGCCGCCACCGATGAGCACGTGCGGCCCGGCGCCGGAAAAGGCCGGGTCCAGGATCACATGGGCCTCGATGCGCGCTCCGTGGGTGGCGTCGGGGTCGTCGCCCGCGTCCTTGACCACGACGGCGCGCACGCCCATGCCGTCCTCGGCGGCGCTCAGCACCGGGACGCAGAGGCGGCCCTGGTTGGGCGGCGGCAGGGGAACCTCGACCATCTCCGGCGCGGTCGCGGCGAGAGCGTACAGCGTGGCGGCCTTGGCTGCGGCGGCGGCCGCCGTTCCGGTGGTGAAGCCCTCGCGCAGGGGGGCGGCGGCTGTTTTTCTCACACGGATTCCTTTCCGGATTCCAGACGGACCGGGCCTTCCAACACCGGCGCGTGGGCCGCCCGGGCGATATTTTTGAGCATTGCGGGAAACAGCAGCCCATGGGCCGGGTACATGCTCCACCAGTAGGCCAGGCCCCACAGCCCGCGCGGGCGGAAGCTCGTCAAAAGCTCCAGGCGGGTGGCCTCGCGGCCGTCGCTGTTCCGGGGGGTGGTGCGCAGCTCCAGGGTGGCCGCGCCGGGCAGCTTCATCTCCGCCAGCAGCAAAAGCCGCTCGCCCGGCGTCACGTCCAGCACGCGCCAGAAGTCCAAGGCGTCCCCCGTCCCAAGGCGTTCGGAATCCCGGCGGCCGCGCAAGTGCCCCGGCCCGCCCAGCAGCTTGTCGGCCAAGCCGCGCAGCCGCCAGAGCGGGTCGCCAGCGTACCAGCCCGTGCCCCCGCCAATGCGCTCCACCGCGTCCCACACGCGGGCCGTCGGCGCGTCCAGCACGGCGGCGTAGTCGGCGGTGAAGAGCATGCCCCCGGCAAAGGGGGCGTCGCCGGGCCTTGTCCACTCCGCCGGGCAACTGGTGCGACCGGGCAAAAAGTCCGGGGCGCAGGCCTGGCCCGCATCGTAGCAGCAGCTGGGCGCAGGGCCTTCCCAGGCCTCGGAAAGCGCCTGCGCAATGGCCTCGCGGCAGGTGAGGAGCCTCTGCGGCGCAAGGTCCAGAATGCGCCGGTCCGCGCAGACCACCTCGTTCCTGAGGCCCTCG
Organism: Humidesulfovibrio mexicanus; assembly: GCF_900188225.1. Lineage (NCBI taxonomy): Bacteria > Pseudomonadati > Thermodesulfobacteriota > Desulfovibrionia > Desulfovibrionales > Desulfovibrionaceae > Humidesulfovibrio > Humidesulfovibrio mexicanus. The sequence goes on from NZ_FZOC01000001.1 coordinate 718,595, forward strand.
ATGAGCGGACGGACGAGGTGCGCGGGCACCGGGGTGACGAGATTGACCCAAAAGGCGCTCAGGGTCGGCGTAAGCAGGGGAACCGGGATGATGAGCGGAGCGCGGATGCCCGCCGCGTGCGCGTAGATGCGGAACAGCTCGGCGTAGGTCACCACCTCCGGCCCGCCGATGTCCAGGGTGAGCCCGGCCGTGGCCGGATTGTCCAGACAGCCGACGAGGTAGCCCAGGACGTTGCTGACGGCGATGGGCTGGCAGCGCGTGCGCACCCAGCGCGGAGTGATCATCAGCGGCAGGCGCTCCACCAGGTTGCGGATGATCTCGAAGGAGGCGCTGCCCGAGCCCAGAATCACCGCCGCGCGCAGAATGGTCACGGGGACCGGGCCTTCGGAGAGGATGCGGCCCACCTCGGTGCGGGAGCGCAGGTGCTCGGAGAGCCCGGGAGAATCGTCGCCCAGGCCGCTCAAGTAGATGATGCGCTCCACCCCGGCCTCGGCGGCGGCCTGGGCCATGTTGCGGGCGGCCTCGCGGTCCGCCTTGGCGAAGTCGCCGCCAGCGCCCATGGAATGGACCAGGTAGAAGGCCGCGCGGCAGCCGCGCATGGCCTCGGTCAGGCTGGCCCGGTCGGTCACGTCGGCCCGGCATATCTCCAGATTCGGATGTGCGCCCCAGGGACGGCCGGACAGCTTGCGCGGGCTGCGCACCCCGGCGCGCACCTTCTCGCCCCGCGCCAGAAGCAGCGGGGCAAGCCTGCCGCCCACATACCCCGTGGCCCCGGCGATGAATACAGGCCCGGCCTCCATGGCTACTCCCTGGGCCGCCAGCCCAGGCGGCCCAAGCAGTCGGCCATGGCCTTGTCGCGGTCCGCGCCCTGGACCTGCGCCCCGATCTTGCCTTCGCAGAACGCGGTGTCCTCCTCAAAGAGGCGGTCCTCCTTGCGCGGGTCGGCCATCTGCGGGTGGACCCAGTCCTTGGTCTTGGGCAGGCAGCCGGAAAGCAGACCGGCCAGAATCAATGCGGCCCAGAGGCCGGCAGGAACGGGTTTGCGGGACATGAACGGACCCTCCATTTTCGCAGTACGTCGATATCAGCGGCCGTGGACACCCGTGCGAACACCGCCCCCAAGGCAGCCACATAGGCGGCCTGCACGTCGGCCGCGGCCACGGTGCGCCCCTCGTGCTCCAAATCGCGGGTGGCGCAGGCGTCGGCCACCAGGCGGCAGTGAAAGCCCAGGTCAAAGGCGGCGCGCACGCCGGTATCCACACACATATGCGTCATCATCCCGCAAATGGTCAACCGGGAAGCGGAAAAACGCTGCAATACGGCCATAAGATCCGTGTGGCGGAAGCAGTTGTGGTCGTGCTTGCTGATGACGGTCTCGCCAGGCAGGGGGGCCACCAGCGGATGCAGCTCCGAGCCGTCGCCGCCCTTGAGCAGAAACGTCGCTCCGGGCTGGATGCTCTCGTGCCGCACATGCACCACGGGCTTGCGCGCCGCGCGGAAGCGGGCCAACACAAAGGCGGCCTTTTCCGCCGCCGCGGAAGCGTCCGCAAGCTCCATGCGGCCGCCGGGGAAATAGTCCTTCTGGATGTCGATGAGAATCAGCGCCTCGTTCATTGCCTACCTCGCTCGTCTTTCATGCCGGGCGCAATGCGTCCGGGGGGCTCCCTACCACCTTTGACGAGCATGTCCAGCCCGGCGAGGGGGGCTTGTCCCGATTTTCCCAGGGTGCGCAACCCCGCGGACGGCCACGCAAACGCTCAGGCCGGATCCAGTTCGGCGGCAGTCGAGACCTGGGCGAACACCGCGCCCAAGGCGGCCAGATACGCCGTCTGCACCTGAGCGGCACTGGCGCTCTGCCCGCCATGGGACAGGGCGCGCGTGGCGCAGGCATCGGCGGCGAGGCGGCAGGCGAAGCCCAGGTCAAAGGCCGCGCGCACGCTGGTGTCCACGCACATATGGGTCATCATGCCGCAGAAGGTCAGGCGCTGCACACCCTGGGCGCGCAACATGTCCAGCAGGCAGGTGTCGCGGAAGGCGCTGGGAAAATGCTTGAGCACCACGGGCTCCCCGGGCTGCGGGGCCACGCACTGGCGGATCTCCGCGCCGGGCGTGCCGGGCAGGAAGAAGGTCGAGCCGGGGCGTATGCTCTCGTGGCGCACATGGAACACGGGCTGCCCCGCCCCGCGCCAGCGCTCCAGCAGCAACGCCGCCTCGCTGCCTGCCGCATCGGCCCCCTCAAGCTCCATGCGGCCGCCGGGGAAATAGTCGTTCTGGATGTCGATGATGACAAGCGCATCACTCATGCCCTTCCTCCAAGTTTTTCTCCGCTGGTGTTTCGCCGACTGTAGCAGCATCTCCCCGTAAGCCCAAGCGGCCAATGGACCGCCCTGCCGGTGCGCCGCCTGTCGAATGGCTTGCAATAGCTGTTCGGAATGGTTTTTGGTCACACGAAAACAAACGAGCAGCAACGTTTTTCAAGAAGACTTGACAATGAACTTCATTTTCAATTAAGACTGATGGCGAAGCCGCCACGCGGCCAGAACACAACCCAAACGGCCTGTCCGCGCACGTTCCCGGCAGGCCGCAGCCCTCGAAACGAGGAGGCGCGATATGCTGAAGCCAAACATGTGGGACCATCCGGACTACGCCTGTCCCATCGTGGGCACCTGCCTCTCCACGGCCGAACTGCGCAAGCTGGGGGCGCGCGTGCAGCTCATTCTGCCGCCGGGCGCCACGGATTACGAACTGCACGGCTGCTTCGTCACCTTGGCCAAGCGCTCGGACAAGCCGGCGAAAATCGTGCAGAAGTATCTGGACCGCAAGTTCGCCCGGCAGATGAAGCGCTTTGACCACACCCAGGGCGACGAGGCCCTGTGGGCCCTGTGGTCCGAAATGGCCGACGCGGGAGACATCCCCGGCGCGTTCTGGTCCGTCATGCGGCACAACGGCGCCAGCGAGCAGCTCATCGCGCGCATCTACGGCGAGGTGCACATGCTTTCGCACCTGGTGGGCGCCAGCACCCGCGCCGACCTGCGCCGCCTGGCAGAGACCCAGGCCAAGGTGGAGCGCCTTGAGGCCGCGCTTGCCGAACGCAAGAACGTGCTGCGCGAAGCCGTGGCCGTCTGGAAGCGCCGCACCATGGAGCTTGAGCGCGAGCTGGCCGCCGAACGCGCCCGCCGGGAAAAGGCCGAACGCGAACGGGTGAGCCTGCGGGAGATGCTGGAATCGCGCAGCGTGGCCGAGCTGACGCAGGACCGGGAAGCCCTCTTGGGACAGTTGGAGCAGGTGCAGGACAGACTGTTGGACGCACAGGCCGAAACCCGCCGCCAGACCCTCATCATTGAAGGCAACTATCGCGAGGAGGCGCTTCTGCGCAACCAGCTGGCAGAGCGCGACCGCGAGGTGGCCGCCCTGGAGCTGGCCCTGCTGGAAAACCTCCAGCCCAAGCAGATGCCCCCCTGCGGCGGGGCCTGCAGCAACCCCGAAAATTGCCCCTGCCCGCATTTGCGCGGCAAGTGCGTGTTGTACGTCGGCGGCAGAAGCGGGCTCAAGGGGCAGTATAGAATGCTCGGCGAACGCTTCGGCTGCCAAGTGCTGCACCACGACGGCGGCGTGGAGCAGTCCTCCCAGCACCTGCAGCAGCTGCTTTCCAAGGCCGACGCCGTGGTCTGCCCCGTGGACTGCGTGAGCCACGACGCCTGCGCGTTGGTGAAACGCATGTGCCGCGGCAGCATGAAGCCGGTGCTCTTCGCGCGCTCGTCCGGGCTTTCAAGCCTGGCGTCCTCGCTTGCGGCGCTGGACCAGGCGTGCCAGTAGGGCGAAGGGGGCCCGAAGCCCCCTGCCCGCCTGGCTAGAAGATCAGCACCGCGTACCCTTGGGCTTGGTAGCCCGCAATGGACGGGTGCCCGCTCATGTCGTCAAGCAGGGGCAGCCCCAGCGCCTCCACTGCGGCCAGCGCGCCCAGCTTGTTCGAGCAGGCCCGGCACGCGCCGAACAGGAGCCCCCGCTCGCGCGCCTTGCGGTACAGGGGATTCAGGAAATGTCCCGCCTCGGCCATCGGCCCCGCAAGCCGGGTGGCGCCCCCTTCAAGCACAATGCCCGCCCGCGCGCCCTTGGCGTCCAGATCAAGGGCGTTCAACAACACGTGGACGAAACAGAGCGGATCGTCGCGGAAGGCGAACAGCACAGTATCCTGCATGGCGGTCTCCTTGTCCGGCTTTGGGTCGCGGCCAGGGATGCGTGAAGCCCCTGGCGATGAGTATGGGCAGCATAGCCCCGCGCGGAGCGTTCCGCAACCCACGCGAACCGGACAGGGTGACAAGACAACCCACCGTTTTTATGAGCATAAATTCTCACTTCCCCTTCGTCTGCTTTTCAGGTAAGCAAACAGGTTCCGTTGTTTGAGAATCCGGTTCGGCAGACCCCGCGTCCGTGCCGCGCCCGCCAAAGAGAGGTTCATCCATGCCCCTGTGCACCATAGAGGAAGCCATCGAGGACATCCGGCAGGGCCGGATGGTCATCATGGTAGATGACGAGGACCGCGAAAACGAGGGCGACCTCGTGGTCGCGGCGGAAAATACCACCCCGGAAATCATCAATTTCATGGCCAAACATGGCCGCGGACTCATCTGCCTGGCCATGGAGCCGGCCATGATCGACCGCCTTGAGCTGCCGCTCATGGCGCAATCGAACCAGTCCAAGTTCGGCACCAACTTCACGGTCTCCATCGAGGCCCGCGAAGGCGTGACCACGGGCATCAGCGCCTTTGACCGCAGCCACACCATCCTGACCGCCGTGGCCGACGGCGTGAAGCCGAACGACATCGTGACCCCGGGCCACGTGTTCCCCCTGCGCGCGCGCAGCGGCGGCGTGCTGGTGCGCGCCGGGCAGACCGAGGGCAGCGTGGACATCGCGCGGTTGGCCGGGTGCAAGCCCGCTGGCGTCATCTGCGAGATCATGCGCGACGATGGCCAGATGGCCCGGATGCCGGACCTGCAGGTCTTCGCCCAGGAGCACGGCCTCAAAATTTGCTCCGTGTCCGACCTCATCAAGCACCGCATGAAGTTCGGCGGCAAGGCGGTGACCAAGATCGCCGAGGCCGAACTGCCCACGCGCTGGGGGCATTTCAAGACCGCCGCCTTCCAGGCCGAGGGCGATCCCCGTACGCACATCGCCCTGTTCATGGGCGACATCCGCCCGGACAAGCCCGTGCTGGTGCGCGTGCACAGCGAATGCCTCACCGGCGACGTGTTCGGCTCCATGCGCTGCGACTGCGGCGACCAGTTGGCCGCGGCCATGTGCATGATCAAGAACGAGGGCACGGGCGTGCTGCTCTACATGCGCCAGGAGGGCCGGGGCATCGGCCTGGGCAACAAGATCAAGGCCTACCACCTGCAGGACGAGGGCTACGACACCGTGGAGGCCAACGTGAAGCTCGGCTTCAAGCCCGACCTGCGCGAATACGGCACCGGCGCGCAGATCCTGGTCTCGCTCGGCGTGAGCCAGATGAAGCTCATGACCAACAACCCCAAGAAAATCGTCGGGCTTGAGGGCTACGGCCTCAAGGTTGTGGAGCGCGTGCCCATCGAGATGACCGCCTGCTCCGTCAACGAGCGCTACCTCATGACCAAGAAAGAGAAGATGGGCCATCTGCTCAATCTGGGCGAAACCGAAAAATAGCCGTCACCATTTCCGCCACGGAGGACTCTCATGCCGCACATCAAGACCATCGAGGGACAGCTTGACGCCAAGGGGCTGAAGGTGGCCATCGTGGCCAGCCGCTTCAACGACTTCATCGTGGACAAGCTCGTGGGCGGCGCGGTGGACGCGCTCACCCGCCACGGGGCCAGCCGCGAAGACCTGACCATCGTCAAGATCCCCGGAGCCTTCGAGATGCCGCTCATCGCCAAGAAGCTGGCGCAAAGCGGCAAGTACGACGGCATCGTTTGCGTGGGCGCGGTGATCCGCGGGGCCACCCCCCACTTCGACGTGGTGGTGAACGAATGCGCCAAGGGCCTGGCCGCGGTAAGCATTGAGCACGCCATGCCGCTGGGCTTCGGGGTGCTCACCACCGAGAACATCGAGCAGGCCATCGAACGTGCGGGCAGCAAGGCCGGCAACAAGGGCGTGGACGCGGCCATGGCCATGCTCGAAACCGCCCGCGTGGCGGCCCAGATCTAATCGCCGCGGCCCGCCGGGACCAAACCCGCGGGCGCATTTCATGAACCGGGACGGGGCTGCGCCCCCGCCCTCAGGAGCCACTGGTGACGACAACCGATACGCGCAAAGGCGCCCGCAGGCAGGGACGCACCCTGGCCTTCCAGGTGCTCTTCGGGTTGGCCTTCAACCCGCACTTCAAAAACGACCAGGGCTCGCTCCGGCGCACCTTCGCCGACAATCCCGCCGTCATGGACTGCGAGAATCCCGATGCCGTCACGTTCGCCTCGCAGCTGTTCATGGGCATCACCGAGCACCTGGACGACATCGACAAGGTCATCGGCAAGCATTCCGACCATTGGAAGATCAGCCGCATCGGCAAAGTGGAGCTGGCCATCCTGCGCTTGGCGCTCTTCGAGATCCTGCACCGGCAGGACATTCCGCTCAAGGTGGCCATCAACGAGGCCATAGAGCTGGCCAAGGGCTTTGGCGACGAAAACTCGCGCGCCTTCGTCAACGGCATCCTGGACGCCGTGGCCCGCGCCGTGGATCAGGGCCGCTTCGGCGACCTGGGCAAGAGCATCGACAAGAAGATTGAGCCGCAGCAGTGCGGCGGCGCGGACGCGCGCAAGACCGGCGCGCAGAAATAGCGCCGCACGAGAGCACGGGGAGGCAGACGCACCATGGGTTTCGGCAAATACGATCCGCAGCGGGTTGAAGGCAAGTGGCAGCAGAACTGGAACGAGTCCCGCTGCTTCGAGGTCGAGGCCGACGAGGCCAAGCCCAAGTTCTACGTGCTGGAGATGTTCCCCTATCCCTCCGGCAAAATCCACATGGGCCATGTGCGCAACTACTCCATCGCCGACGTGGTGGCCCGCTACAAGCGAATGCGCGGCATGAACGTGCTGCACCCCATGGGTTGGGACGCCTTCGGCCTGCCCGCCGAAAACGCCGCCATAAAGAACAAGACGCATCCCGCCGCCTGGACCTACCAGAACATCAAGGACATGCGCGCGCAGCTCAAGCGCCTTGGCTACTCCTACGACTGGCGGCGCGAGCTGGCCACCTGCCGCCCCGAATACTACAAGTGGGAGCAGCGCTTTTTCCTGCAGATGCTGGAAAAGGGCCTGGCCTACCGCAAAAACTCCCCGGTGAACTGGTGCGAGAGCTGCAAGACCGTGCTGGCCAACGAACAGGTGGAGGAAGGCCGCTGCTGGCGCTGCGACAGCGAAGTTGAGCAGAAGCAGCTGGAGCAGTGGTTCTTCAAGATCACCGCCTATGCCGAGGAGCTCATCGAGGACCTGAAGCTTTTGGAAGGCGGCTGGCCCGACCGCGTGCTCACCATGCAGCAGAACTGGATCGGCAAGAGCATCGGCGCGGAGCTCACCTTCCAGGTCAAGGGCCGCGACCTGGGCATAACCGTGTTCACCACCCGGCCGGACACCCTGTGCGGGGCCACCTTCATGAGCCTGGCCGCCGAGCACCCCCTGGTGGAGCAGCTCATCGCGGGCTACGACAAGGCCGACCAGGTGCGCGCCTTTTGCCGCGATGTGGCCAACATGGACCGCATCAAGCGCGGGGCCGACGACCTGGAGAAGGAAGGCGTCTTCACGGGCGCGTACTGCATAAACCCCCTTACCGGCCGGGAAATGCCCATCCACGTGGCCAACTTCGTGCTCATGGGCTACGGCACAGGCGCGGTGATGGCCGTGCCCGCGCACGACCAGCGCGACTTCGAATTCGCCCGCAAGTACGCGCTGCCCATGCAGGTGGTCATCCAGCCCAAGGATGCGGTTCTTGACCCCGCGTCCATGACCGAGGCCTACAGCGCGCCCGGCGTGCTGGTGAACTCCGGGCGGTTCGACGGGATGCCCAACGAGGAGGCCAAGAAGGCCATCGTGGAGCACCTGGGCGCCTCCGGCCTGGGCAAGCCCACGGTGAACTATCGCCTGCGCGACTGGGGCATTTCGCGCCAGCGCTTCTGGGGCGCGCCCATTCCGGTGGTGCATTGCCCGTCCTGCGGCCTGGTTCCCGTGCCGGAGAAGGATCTCCCCGTGCGCCTGCCCGAGGACGCGCAGGTGCGCGAAGACGGCCGCTCCCCCCTGCCCCTGCTCGACTCCTTCGTCAACGTGGCCTGCCCCAAGTGCGGCGCAAAGGCCCGGCGCGAGACCGACACCTTCGACACCTTCATGGAGTCCAGCTGGTATTTCCTGCGCTACACAAGCGCCCGCAACGAGGATGCGCCCTTCGACCCCGCCGCGCTGAAATACTGGACCCCGGTGGACCTGTACATCGGCGGCATCGAGCACGCCATCCTGCACCTGCTCTACTCCCGCTTCTTCGTGAAGGTGCTGCGCGACCTGGGCTACACCGACCAGGCCGAGCCCTTCAAGAACCTGCTCACCCAGGGCATGGTGCTCAAAGACGGCTCCAAGATGAGCAAGAGCAAGGGCAATGTGGTGGACCCCAATTCCATGATCGGAAAATACGGGGCCGACGCCACCAGGCTGTTCATCCTCTTCGCCTCGCCGCCGGAAAAGGACCTGGAGTGGAGCGACGCGGGCATCGAGGGGGCCTTCCGCTTCCTGAACCGCGTGTGGCGCCTGGCCGAGGACCTCTCCGATGCGGGAGCCCTCAAGGCCGTGCCCCCCTGCGCCCCGGTCTCCGCCCTGGGCGGCGAACCGGCCGGCCCGGTCAAGGACCTGCGCCGCAAGGAGCACGACACCGCGCGCCGCGTCACCCGCGACATGGAGAACAAGTTCCAGTTCAATACGGCCATCGCCGCGCTCATGGAACTGGTGAACGAAATGTACGCCGCAAAGGACGTCCTCAAGGACGCTCCCGGCGGACCGGAGGCGCTGTCTTCGGCCCTGGCCACGGTGCTCGTCCTGCTCTCGCCCGTCACCCCGCACCTGTGCGAGGAGCTGTGGGCCAACATGGGGCAAAAGGGCCAGCTGGCCACCACGCCCTGGCCCGAGCACGATCCGTCCGCCCTGGTGAAGGACGAGATCGAGCTGGTGGTGCAGGTGAACGGCAAGGTGCGCGGCAGGCTCAACGTGGCCGCCGACGCCGACCAGGAAGCCGTGCGCCAGTTCGCCATGACCCACGAGAACGTCCTCAGGCACCTTGAAGGCAAGAGCATCAAAAAGCTCATCGTGGTGCCGGGCAAGCTGGTGAACGTGGTGGCGGGCTAGCGCACGCCACGGGAGGCCCCTCATGCGCACTGTTCCGCTCCGCAGCGCTTCGGCGTTTCCGCCCTCGCTGGCGTTGCTGCTGCTTGCCCTGGCGCTGGTCCTTGGCGGGTGCGGCTACCGTTTCACGGGCCAGGCTTCGGCCGACGGCGAGGATCCCTCCTCCCGTCTGGCCCCGGAATACCGGCAGATGGCCCTGGTGCGCGTAGAGAACCCCACCACCGAGGCCTGGCTTGAGCCGCGCCTGCGCTCGCTTCTGCGCGACGAATTCAACCGCCGCCGCCTGGTGACCTGGACCGACAAATCCAAGGCCACCAGCCTGCTCACCATCACGATCAAGAAGTACACGCGCTCCACCGCCGTGTCCGGCGAGGCGGACCAGTCCGTGAAGCTCAGCGCGGGCATCGTGGTGGTGTTCCGCGTCACGCGCGCCACGGACGGCTCGGTCATCTGGGACTCCGGGGAGATCACCCAGGACGAATCCTACTACCCCGGCGACGCCGACGGCGCGGACCAGCGCGTCACCGACCTGCTCATGCGGCGCATGGCCGACCTCATGACCGAAAACTACTAGGAGCCAGGCCATGTCTCCGGCCCAGCCCAATACCCAGCGAACAGCCCGCAGGGGACACCGCGTCCTCATCTGTCCAGACGCGGAGCTCTTGCGTCGGCAGGTGGCCAAGCTGGCCGAGGGCATGGGCGGCGGGACCGCGCGCAAAATCTTCTGGGGCGACGACGAACCCTTTCCCCAGGCCTACTGGGGCGAGCTGACCATCCAGAACCTTTTTTCCACACCCACGGTGCTGGTGCTGCGCCGGGCCGACGCCCTTAAGGCCGAGCAGTGGGACCGGTTGGACGAAACCATCGGCCTTGCGGCGTCCACGGTGCTGCCCGTCTTCTGTCTGGAAGGCCGCTGGAAGGATTCCAAGCAAGCGCCAGTGCCCGCCTTTCTCACCAAACGCGGACTGTGGCAGGCGGCGGAAAAGAACGCCTGGATCTGGCAGTCGCCCGGTCTCACCGAGTCCACGCTTGGGAAATTCATCGACCGCTGGGCCACCGAAAAGGGGCTTGCCCTTGACGCCCCTGCCCGGCAGGCGCTGGCCGCCGCCCTGCCCCACGACGCCCTGGCCGCCGGGCTCGAGCTGGACAAGCTGGAGCTGGCCGCCGGAGAATCCGGCCGCGTCACCGCAGCCATGGCCGAACTTGTGGCCCCGCACGGCGACATGGAGTTCTTCGACTTCATGCGCGCGCTGGCCGTTCCTCCAGGCCGGGACCCGCAGTCCGCGCGGGCGGTGTGGGCCCGCGTGCTGGACGACCACCTGCGCCCCGGCGGGGACAAAATCCTGTTCCAGCTGCTGGGCTACGTCGCCTGGCAGGCCCGGCAGATGTGGATGCTCAACGAGGGCGAGGAGCAGAAGGTGCGCATGAACCCGCGCGACAAGCCCGCCCTGGCGCAGATGGCGCGCAGGCTCGGACGCGCAGGCATCGCCCAGGTCATTGAGCTGACCTTGGACGCCCAGCTCGGAGTCATCGGCGGCACCCGGCGGCCCGACGACACCCTGGAGTCCTACGTGGCTGAGCTTTCAGCCCTGCTCTCGGGCCAGGACGGCCCCTCCGCCCGGGGCGGAGGCCCTGGGTGAGCCCGCCGCGCGCGGCCAAAGCTGCGGCCTCGGCCGCCGAGTCCCCTGCCCCGCACTACCTGGGGCACCGCCAGCGGCTGCGCGAGCGGCTGCTTGTCGAGCCCAAGGCCTTGGCGGACTATGAACTGCTTGAGCTGCTGCTCGGCCAGGTGCTGCCCCGCCGCGACACCAAACCCTTGGCCAAGGCATTGCTGGCGCGCTTCGGCACCCTTCGGGAAGCCATGAACGCGCGCGCCGACGCCCTGCGCGAGCTGCCCGGCTTCGGCGAGGGGCTGCTTGGCCACTGGGAGCTGTTGCGCGAACTGTTCGCCCGCCTGGGCGAGGCCCCGGTGCGCGAGCGCCAGGTATTTTCCGGCCCCGAGGTGGTGGCCGAGGCGGCGCGCGCGCGCATCGGGCACCTGGGCGTGGAGGAGTTCTGGGTGGCGCTGGTGGACAACAAGAACCGCCTGGTGGCCTGGGAGCGCGTGGGCAGGGGCACGGTGGACGAAACCCCCATGTACCCGCGCGAAGTGCTGGCCCTGGCCCTCAAGCACCAGGCCTCCGGCGTCATCCTGGCGCACAACCACCCCGGCGGCGACCCAAACCCCTCGGTGCAGGACCGCGAGCTTACCCGGCGCATGGTCCGCGCCGCACAAGAGCTGGGCCTGCGCGTGCTGGACCACGTCATCGTGGCCGAAACACGGCATTTCAGCTTCCAAGACGCCGGGCTGCTGTAGCGCAATCCGCGTCTAGATGGTCCCCCGCAAGCCCGACACGGCGGCCTCGCCACGGCCGGACGCGCCATTTCCCGCCTCGCGCCTCAGGGTGTCGGTCACCCGCTGGCTGATCTCCGGAATGAACCCGATGGCCGTGCGCTGGGCCACGTCGCGAGCCTCGCGCAGGGCCTGCGGCAGCACCGCGACGGCCTTGCGGCCAACGGGCGATTCGTAAAACGCGGCGAGCTGGCGCAACTCCGCCTCGGTAAAACGCTTGGAAAACACGGGCATGACCTGCTCGGCAAGGCCGCCGGGCGCGGCGATCTTCTCCCGCAGCAGCGCGGCGATCTCCCGCTCCACCACAGGCATCTTGTCCGCCGGGATGTCCGGCCGCAGCTTCTTCACCAGCTCCATGTTCTGGCGCACGCACTGGTCGATCATTTCGTTTCCCCCAAGCGCCTCCACCAGGCGCAGCACCTCCTGGCGCTTCTCCGGGGTCAGGGTCTCGGCGCGCAACGGGGCAGCGGGAAACAAAAGCGCCAAACCAAGCGCCAGTGCGGCGCAGCATGTTTTCGCAGTCATGGTGTGGTCTCCGGTCTGTTGTGGATTGGTTCGGGCGGGGATCAGCCTGTGCCGCTCCCTGAAAGGTCGAGTTCGGTCATGGCGGTCGCAAGCATCCGCTCCAGGCCCAGGTCCAGGATGCTTTCAAGCGATCCCAGCAGCACCCTCGACTTCTGGCCCAGGGGCGTGGAAAGAAAGGCGGTCAGTTCACGCACCTCGTCCTCGGTGAACAGGTGCGCCACCCTGGATTCCAGCTGGTCGGCCAGGCCGCCGGGGGCCGACATGCTGCGGCTCAGGGCGCGAACGAGCAGTTGCCGGGCCTCATCCCTGCGCTGGGGCGCAATGTCCGGGCGAAGGCCCCACATCCTGGCGTCCCACGCGTTCACAAGGCCGAGCAGCGCGGCATCGTCCCGCAAGACGTGAAACAGATCGGCCACCAGCGCGCGCCGCTCGGCGCCCACCTGGCGCTTGGCCCATTTGGCCCGCAGCTCCTCCATCGCGTCCATGGTCCCCCTCCCGCGCGGCCCAATGCCGCAGCTAGAGTTCGCGCCCCTGGCGCAACTGGCGCAGGCGCTCCTGGATGCGCTGTCCGGCCCTGGCCGTCACGGCCTCGTTCAAGCGCTCGCCAATGCCCTCAAGGTCCGTGGCGATTTGCGGCTGCAGGGCCACAATGCGCCGCATCCTGGGGTCGCGGCCCACGCCGATGAGGTACTCCACGTCCTGACGGCTCAGTCGGCGCTGGAACACGGGCACCATCTCGGCCACGCCGCGCTCGGACTCGACCCGCACATCACCCTCCAGTTCCGTTCGCAGACGCTCCAACACGCCGGGCTGCAATTCGGGCCTGGTCTGGCGCACAAGCTCCACCACGGCGGCCAGTTGCTGCCGCACGCCCAGTTCCAGCATCTCACGATAGCCGAAGAGGTCGATGTACTCGCGCACGGCGGCGTCGGGGGGCGTGTCCGGACCGGCCATGTCCTTTGCCTGCGCGGCGGCTGCCGCCATCGGGGCCAGGGTTGTGAGCCAAAGGCACAGGGCGAGGGGAAAAACCGTGGAGTGGTGGCGCATGGGGCCTCCTGATGTTTGCTGCAGGGAAGCACGCTTTGACGGGAAAGGCAAGGGCCGGGCACCTTGCGAGACCCCCGGCTTCCCATGAAGGCAGGCCATAACCGCTGCCAACGGAGAGAGAACGCGGCCCCCGTACTGGCCGTCGGGCCGCACCCGCCCGTACACGCCGCGCATCATCCGCAAGGCCGAGCGCTTCATCCAAACGGCGCTGCGCGAGTGGGCCTACGCGGTGGGCTCCGCCAGCTCAAATGAAAGAGCCAACGAGTTGCCCCGCTGGCTCCACGAATACAATTATCATCAGAATAACAGTGCGTTACAAAACAAACCGCCAATCAGCCGAATTGGACAGGTGGTGAACAACGTCTTGCAACTCCACACCTAGCGGGCGATCTGCTCGCCGGTCTTGCCGAAGCGGCGCTGGCGGCGCTGATAGTCGGCCAGGGCGCGCTCCAGCTCGGCGGCGTCGAAGTCCGGCCAGAGGGTGTCGGTGAAGTAGAGCTCCGCGTAGGCGGCCTGGAAGAGCAGGAAGTTGGAGAGCCGGAGCTCTCCGCTGGTGCGGATGATGAGGTCCGGGTCGGGCTGGCCAGCGGTATAGAGCGCGGCGGAGAAGTCCTCGGCGTCGATGTCCTGGCCCTTGGCGGCCAGGGCGCGGCAGGCGCGCAGAATCTCCTCCCGGCCGGAGTAGTTGAGGGCCAGGTTCAAGGTCATGGCGCGGCAGTTGGCGGTCTTGGCCATGACGAGGGAGAGGCTCTGCCGGGCCACGAAGGGCAGGCCGTCGAAGTCGCCCAGCACCTTGAGGCGGATGTCCTGGTCCAGCAGGTTCTGCAGCTCGCCCTTCATATACTCCACCAGCAGGTCGAAGATGAGGGCGACCTCGTCCTTGGGGCGCGACCAGTTCTCGCGGGAGAAGGTGTAGAGCGTGAGGTGGCGGACGCCCAGCTCGCGGGCGCGGGTGACGATGGCCTTGGCCGCGCGCGTGCCCGCGCGGTGGCCCTCGCTGCGCGAGAGCCCCCGGCGCTGGGCCCAGCGTCCGTTGCCGTCCATGATGACGGCGACGTGCGCGGGCAGTGCGGCACGATCAAGCGCTTCCGGCATCGGCTACAGCGCCAGAATCTCCTTCTCCTTGGCGGAGAAGGTGTCGTCGCACTTCTTGATGGTCTCGTCGGTCAGCTTCTGCACCTCGGCGGTGAGCTTGCGCTCCTCGTCCTCGGTGATGTCCTTGTCCTTGAGCAGCTTCTTGAGGGCCTCGTTGAGGTCGCGGCGCACATTGCGCGCAGCCACCTTGGCCTCCTCGGTGAACTTCTTGGCCAGCTTCACCAGATCCTTGCGGCGCTCCTCGGTAAGGGGCGGGATGGTGATGCGGATGAGCTTGCCGTCGTTGACGGGGTTGAGTCCCAGGTCGCTTTTGAGGATGGCCTTCTCCACCGCGCCGAAGGCCTGCTTGTCCCAGGGCTGGATGGTGATGGTGCGGGCGTCCGGGGTGGAAAGGGAGGCGATCTGCCCCACGGGGGTGGGGTTGCCGTAGTACTCGGCCATGAGCGGCTCGATGAGGGACACCGAGGCCCGGCCGGTGCGCAGGCGCGCCAGCTCCTTGGTGAGGCTGGTGAGCGCTCCGGACATGCGTTTCTTGCCGTCTTCGATAACCGCGTGCATGTTAGTTCCCTCCTTCTACGATTGTGCCGATCTTCTCGCCCAGGATGACGCGACGGATGTTGCCTTCCTTGAACAGATTGAAGACGATGATGGGCAGGCTGTTGTCGCGGGCGAGGGAAATGGCCGTGGCGTCCATGACGCCCAGGCGCTTTTCCAGGGTCTCCATGTAGGTGACGGTGTCGTAGCGCTTGGCGTCGGCGTGCTTCTTGGGATCCTTGTCGTACACGCCGTCCACCTTGGTGGCCTTCAGGATGGCTTCGCACTTGAGCTCGGAAGCGCGCAGGGCGGCGGCGGTGTCGGTGGTGAAGTAGGGATTGCCGGTGCCCGCCGCGCAGATGACCACGCGGCCGCGCTCCAGGTGGCGCTCCGCCCGGCGGCGGATATACGGCTCGGCCACTTCCTTCATGGTGAAGGCCGTCATGACGCGGGTGTCGCAGCCGAGCTTCTCCAGCGCGTCCTGCACGGCCAGGGCGTTCATCACCGTGGCCAGCATCCCCATGTAGTCGCCCTGGGCGCGGTCCATGCCCTGCTCGCTGGCGGCCATGCCCCGGAAGATGTTGCCCCCGCCGATGACCAGGGCGATCTGCACGCCGAGACTGGCCACATCGGCGATCTCGCGGCAGAAGGTGCCAATGGCCTTGGGCTCGATGCCGAACTGTTGTTCGCCGGCCAGCGCCTCGCCCGAGAGCTTGAGGAGAACCCGTGAGTAGTGCAGCTTTTCCATGATCGTCCTCCCTGGCGTGGGCGTTGTCGGCGCGGGCGCGTCCGTGTTGTGCGGCTTCAAAAAAAACGGGCCTTGCGGCCCGTTTCGTTTCCCTACTCGGCGTCGGCTTCCGCTTCGGCGTCCTCGCCCAGGACAACCCGCGTGAACCGCCCTATCTGCATGTTCTCCCCGAGAACCGAGATCAGCTCGTTCAGCATGTCCTTGATGGTCTTCTTGTCGTCCTTGATGAAGGGCTGCTCCAGCAGGCACACCTCGGAGTAGAACTTCTTCACGCGGCCTTCGACGATCTTCTCGGCGATGGCTTCGGGCTTGCCTTCCTGCATGGCCTGGTTCTTGTAGATCTCGCGCTCCTTGGCCAGCAGGTCGGCGGGCACCTGCTCCGGGGTCACGCACACGGGGCTGGCCGCGGCCACCTGCATGGCGAGATCCTTGGCGAAGGCCTGGAACTTCTCGTTCTTGGCCACAAAGTCCGTTTCGCACTTCAGCTCGACCATGACGCCAAGCTTGCCGTTGGAGTGGATGTAGGAGCCGATGATGCCCTGGCTGGTGGCGCGACCGGCCTTCTTGGCGGCCTTGGCAAGGCCCTTCTCGCGCAGGTAGGCGATGGCCTTCTCCTCGTTGCCGCCGCTCTCAACGAGGGCCTTCTTGCAATCCATCATGCCCGCGCCGGTCTTCTCGCGCAGGTTTTTCACGGCGGTGGCGCTGATCTCAGCCATGTTCCTACTCCTCCTCGGCGTCGCCCTTTTCGGCGGCGGCGGCTTCGACTTCATTTTCCTTGGCCGGTGCGTTCTTGGCGCCTCCGGGGGCGTTTTCCTTCAGGGTGGCGGCGCCTTCGATGCAGGCGTCGGCGATGTGGGTGGCGAAGAGCTTGATGGCGCGGATGGCGTCATCGTTGCCCGGAATCACGTAGTCGATGAGATCCGGGTCGCAGTTGGAGTCCACCACGGCCACCACGGGGATGCCCAGCTTGCGGCATTCCTTCACGGCGATGTGCTCGCGGTTGGGGTCGATGACAAAGGCGCACCGGGGAGCCTCGTTCATGTTCTTGATGCCGCCCAGGGCGTCGTTCAGCTTCTCCACCTCGCGCGCCATCTGCACCACTTCCTTCTTGGGGAACTTGTTGATGGAGCCGTCGGCGAACATGGCCTCCAGGTTCTTCAAGCGGTCGATGCTCTTCTTGATGGTCTGGAAGTTGGTGAGGGTGCCGCCCATCCAGCGCTGGGTGACGCAATGCATTCCGCAGCGCTCCACCTCGGCCTTGATGGCCTCCTGTGCCTGGCGCTTGGTGCCGATGAAGAGCACCTTGCCGCCCTTGGCCACGGTGTCCACGATGAAGTCGTGGGCCTTCTGGAAGAGCTTCACGGTCTGCTGCAGGTCGATGATGTGGATGCCGTTGCGCGCGCCGAAGATGTAGGTGCGCATCTTGGGGTTCCAACGGCGGGTCTGGTGACCGAAGTGGACGCCGGTCTCCAGCATCTGCTTCATGGTGACGTAAGCCATAAATCCTCCTGGGTTTGTCCTCCGCCCCGGCGCATGGCCGTCCCCGGCACGTCCGGGGCACCCAGTGGAAAACCGGGGCGTGTGATTTGTGAAACGGCTGCTTTTACGCCGAACGCGCACGCTTGGCAAGGGGAAAATGTCCGCTGCGAAGAGCCGAGCGCGCCGCCGGACGCTCCGCGCCTTACTGCACGGCGCCGGGATCGGCCGGGCCCTCGCCCGTGACCGGGTTGAGCAGGAAGCCCACCTGGTCGATCTCGATGCTCACCTCGTCGCCTTCGCTCATGGGGCCAATGCCAGCTGGCGTGCCGGTAAGAATCACGTCGCCGGGCAGAAGCGTCATCACGCTGGAGATGAAGCTCACCAGCCGGGCCGGGGGGAAGATCATGTCCGCTGTGGAACCGTTCTGCCGCAGCGTGCCGTTGACCAGCGCGCGCACGCCCAGGGCGTTCACGTCGCCCACGTGCGTCTCGATCCACGGCCCCACCGGGCAAAAGCTGTCGAAGCCCTTGGCCCGCACCCACTGGCCGTCCTTTTGCTGCAGGTCGCGGGCGGTGACATCGTTGGCGCAGGTGTAGCCGAACACGCTGCCCAGGGCGTCATCCTCGGAAACGCGCCGGGCGGCGCGGCCCATGACCAGGGCCAGTTCGGCCTCGTGGTCCACCCGGGCGGAGGCGGCGGGCAGCACGATGGGGTCGCCGGGGCCGATGACGGCGCTGGGCGGCTTGAGGAAGAGCACGGGCTCGTCGGGCGCGGCCATGCCCAGTTCGTCGGCGTGGGCATGATAGTTGAGGCCCACGCACACCACCTTGCTGGGGCGCACCAGGGGCAGAAGCTCCACCTCGGCAAGGGGAATCTCGTCGGGCAGGTTCTCCTCGCGGTTCAGGCAGCGCACGGTCTCCGGGCTTTCGATGACGGCATAAAAGGAACGCTCGCGGTAGCGGACGCGGATGATGCGCATGAGACTACGCGCCCTTGGCCGTCTTGCGGCGGTCAAAGGCAATGTGGATGATGCCCAAGAGTTCCTCCATGGGATAGGGCTTGAGCAGATAATCCGAACCGCCGTGGGCGATCATTTCGGCGGCGATATCCACCGAGGCGTGGCCGGTGAGGATGATGACCTCCAGGTCCGGGTCGATCTTCTTGAGCTCAAGCAGGGTCTGCTGGCCGCTCATGCCGGGCATTTTCACGTCCAGAAGCGCCACGTCGTGGGGCGTGCTCCGCAAGATCTCCACGGCGCGCTCGCCGCCCTCGGCCACGGTCACGGTCATGCCGTGGGCGGTCAAGAGCTTGCCCAGAGTGTTGCGGAAACGTTCCTCGTCATCCACCACAAGAACCTTGATCGTCTCGGACATGGGCGGCTCCTTGCATAAGCTGGAGAATCCGGCGAGGGAGAAGTGCGCGAAGGCCGGGATGCACTCCGGCCAACTCCTCTTCCCGCAACCATGCCACATCAAGCCGACCCCGTCGAGGGGGGCGGGGGCGGATTCATTGCGGAATCTCCGGGCGCGGCAGGCCCCTGCCCTGGACCGTCCTGGCCGCAGGCCAAAGGGACGTTGATGCTGAAGGTGGTTCCCTGCCCTGGGGCGCTGGCCACATGGATGGTTCCGCCCAGGGTCTGCGTCACCAGATTGTACACGATGGACAGCCCCAACCCGCTGCCGCCCTTCTGGCGGTAGGTGGTGAAAAACGGCTCGAAAATCTTGGTCAAATGCTCCGGCACGATGCCCCGGCCATCGTCGGCGAAAATGAAGCGCATCCGGCCGTCCCCGCAGCTGGCGCTAATGCCGATGCGCCCGGCCTGGCCGGGGTCGAAGGCGTGTTGCAGGGCGTTCATCACCAGATTGCTCACAATCTGCGACCATACGCCCGGATAGGAATCCACCTCCACCTCTGGATCGCAGTCCAGGTCCACCACTATGGCGGTCTTCTTCAAATGCGGCCTGAGCGACAGCAGCACCTGCTCCAGGTAGCCGCGCAAGAGGAACACGCGGCGCTCCTCGCTGGAGCGGTCCACGGCGACCTGCTTGAAGCTGCGGATGAGGTCCGAGGCCCGGCGCAGGTTGGCCAGGATCATCTTGGCGGACTCGTCGCACAGGGCGAGGTAGTCGCCCAGCCCGGTGCGCTTCAGCGCCCCGGCGCGGAACTCGTCCAGAACGGTCTTCGTCTTGTCCTCCAGGTGGGAAGCGGCCGTGACGCCGATGCCCACCGGGGTGTTGATCTCGTGGGCGACGCCCGCCACCAGCGCGCCCAGCGAAGCCATCTTCTCCGACTGGATGAGGTGCCGCTGGGCCTGATTCAGGCGTTCCAGCGCGGCGCTCAGCTCGGCATTGGCCTGGGCCAGCTCGCGGGTGCGCCGCTCCACCCGCTCCTCCAGGAACTCGTTCAGGTGGCACACCTCGTTTTCATAGGCGTCGCGCTCGCGCTCGCGTTCCTGCAGCGCCTGGGCCATGGCGTCGAAGGCCTGGCCCAGCCGACCGATCTCGTCGCGCCCCCAGTCCAGTCCGGAGCGGGCGGACAGGTCGCCCGTCCGCAGGCGGGCCGCCGCGGCCACCAGTTCCTTGAGCCGCCGCACAACGGCCACCTCGCCAAGGGTCCAGGCGGCCGCCATGCACAGGCCTGCCGCCAGGCCAAGCAGCAGCAGGTTGCGGCGCACCACGCCCCGCGCCTGGGCCAGGGCCTCGTCCACGGGAACGCCCAGCCGGATCATCAGATACGGAAAGGGCGCACCCTCGAAATGCAGCCTCGTGTACGCGTACAGCCGCAGCACGCCGTCCACCCCGGACTCGCGGAAGGCGCCCTCGTCCTTTGGCCCGCTCATGCGCGCCACCATGCGCGGCAGATCCGGCACCCACGTATATTTCTCGGTTTCCGGAAAACGGGTCAGGCGCATCCCCTTGGCGTCGGTCAGGGTGAACACGGACCCGGCGGGCAGGGCAACCCGCTCGAACAGGGTACCAAAGTGCTGGAGATCGAAGGCGGCGAGCAGCACCCCAACCGGTGCGCCCCGGCCATTGGCCACGCTCTGGGCGAAATGCAGCACCACATGCCGGGTCTGCGGCAGCAGCGCATACTCGCCGGTGACAAAGCCGTCCGTCCTCAGGGCGGCCCGGTAGCATGGGCTGACAAGCAGGTCCGGCTCCGCTGGGGACGGATGCTCCGCCGGGGAACGGGCCAACACGTGGCCGCCAGCATCGGCCAGGGCCAGGGACACGTACACCGGGTTCCTGGCCTGGATGTCGGCCAGCAGGGCCTGGGCCTTGGCCGGGGACAGGGTGCGCACCTCTGCCGTCTTGGCCAGGGTGGCCAGCAACAAACGGGCGTCGTCCACAATGCGCCCGTGCTGGGCGGCCATGGCGCGCACCCGTTCCAGGGCGTCGCCTTCCGCGCGGCGGATGACGTTTTCCTCAAGCTCGCGGCCGGTAAGCAGCATGACGCCCATGGCTGGCAACGCCGCGGCGAGCATGAGGGCGAGCAGACGGGTGCGGATGGAGATGGTCATGAGGCGCCTCCATAAGGACGCGCGGTCCCCGGACGGATGGCCTGTATCCCATTTTGAACATTTAGCGCGCGGACGGCGGGGGAGTCAAGAAACGGCTGGCGGAGGGCAGGTCCCGGGCGGCGCGCCCCGGCCATGGGGAACGGGGCGGAGAGTCTATGCGCGGACGCGCTCCACGGCCTCCCGCAAGTGGGAAAGCCAAATCTCGGCCAGGGCGGGATGTTCGCCCGCGCCCTTCAGGTGGGTCTCGCAGATGAAGCCCGCCCGGGTGAGCGCGCCGCGCCAGGAATGTCCGCCCTCCCCGGCCATGTCGCGGGTGGCGTGCACCCCGCGCGCGAACAACAACGGCAAAAGATGGACCTTCCGCGCTCCCAGGGCGCGCAGCTCGTCCACCTTGGCGGCGAGGCCGGGTTCGGCCTCCAGCGCGCCGATAAGCACCGACGGATCCAGAGCGCGCAGTTCGTCGGCCAGGTCCTGGTACACGGAATTGGCGTTGCCGCGCGTGCCATGCCCCATAAGCAGCACGACCTCGCCCTTGGCGCGCGGGCTGGGCAGCACGGAGAGCAGGGCGCGGGCGGCGCGGCGCACATCCTCGGCGTTGCCCAGCAGCGGCCGCCCAAGCTCGATGCGCTCGAACCCGTCCGGCCCGCCGCGCATGGAGGCCACCAGACGCTGCAAGCCCAGAAACTCGTCGCCGGGCACAACGTGCAGGGACTGCACGGCCAGGCGCCGCACGCCCTCGCGCACAAGCTGCCGCAGCACCTCCCCGGGCGAACGTCCCTGGCGGGAGTGCGCACCTTTATGGCGGCGCACCGTGCCGGAGGTGAACGCCGTCTCCACGCGCCAGTCCGGGTACAGCTCCTGCGCGCACGCGCGCATGACGCCGAGGGAGTCCTCCGCGCCAGGCAAACGGGAGCCGAATGCTGCAAGAAGAATGGCGTTGTGCGTGGTCGGCATGGCGGCGATGCGGCGGAGGGCCTTCCGGTCCGGGCCGCTGGCGGGGGGCTTGGCGTCCAGCCCTCCCCCGCCCGCGGGCACGGGGCCGACTAGCCCAGGGCCAGAATGGGCTCCACGACCTTCTTGAAGGCCAGGGCCGTTGCCGATTCGGCCTGCACCTTCATGAGCGCGAAGCCCTCGTCGCCGCTGCGCACCACTTCCGGGTCCATGGGGATGCGTCCCAGGAAGTTCACGCCCATCTCCTTTGCCAGGGCTTCGCCGCCGCCGGAGTTGAAGATGTTGTGCACGGCCTTGCAGCTGGGGCACACAAAGCCGCTCATGTTCTCCACTATGCCCAGGATGGGATTGCCCAACTGGCGGCAGAAGGTCACGCTGCGGCGCACATCGTCAACGGCCACGCCCTGCGGGGTGGTGACGATGACGGCGTGGGCCTGCGGGCCGAAGGTCTGGAGCGCGGTCAAGGGCTCGTCTCCGGTGCCGGGGGGGCAGTCGGTCACAAGGTAGTCCAGGTCGCCCCAGGACACGTCGCGCACGAACTGCTTGATGAGCCCGAGCTTCATGGGGCCGCGCCAGATGACGGCGGTGTCCTTGTCCGGGATCAGGAACCCCAGGGACATGACCCACAGGTTCTTGCTGTAGGGCACGGGCTCCATGTGGTCGGGTTCGATGTGGGGCTTGGCGTCCTGCAGGGACAGCAGCCGGGGAATGCTTGGGCCGTGGATGTCCACGTCGAGCAGGCCCACCTGCTTGCCCGCCTGGGCCAGCGCCATGGCGATGTTGGCCGAAACCGTGCTCTTGCCGACGCCGCCTTTGCCGGAAAGCACCACGATCTTGTGCTTGATGCGCCCCAGGGTCTTGACGATCCGCTCGTCCTCGGGCTTGCCCCCGCAGGTCTTGGGGTTCTGCCCGGAGGAACAGCCGCCGTCCTTGGTGGCGGAGGAACAACTCTTACATGCCTCGCTCATGGTCATCTCCTTAGAACGCCGGATTCCCCGGCGGAATAATCGCGGCCAAAGTCGGCCGGGTGGCTTTCGCCCCAGAATAGCCCGAACGCGGGCGTCAAGACCGCACGTTGGAATTGCAACGCCAGGGGCAATGCAGGTTGATGAAGTTCACCACCTCGGCCCCCTGCTCGATACGTTGCGATTCGGCGCAATCCAATGCGACTTTCAACTCCGCCACCGGGGAAAACCCGGCATCGGCAAGCCACGCCCGCGCGGCGTCCCGACCAGAGCCCGGCAGCGCCGGGTCCAGCGCGGCCAGCACCAGCGCCCCGGCCCCGGCATAGGGACCATACGCCGCGGCGGCGTCCTCATCAGCGCGCAACGGGCGCGAGAGCACCACCAGGGCATACTGCCTGCGGTAGCTGGCACGCCATTGGTTCTTCGCCATGCCGAACGCTGTCTTGACATAGCGCATCAAGAAACGGCGCAATCCAGCCTCGCTTGCGCCGGTGACCAGCACGGCGAGCTTGGGATGCGCGGCCTGGGGCATAAGGACGCCTCCTAGCCCTTCTTGGCGGCCCGTGCGCGGCGCAGCCAATCGTACCAGGCGGCCAGGCCCTCGCCCTTGCGCGCGGCCACGGGGAATATCTCGATGTCCTTGTTGAGCTTGCGGGCGTGGGCGCTGGCGGTCTCCAGGCTGAACTCCACATAGGGCAGCAGGTCTATCTTGTTCAGCAGCATGGCCGAGGACAGATGGAACATCAGGGGATATTTTTCGGGCTTGTCGTCGCCCTCGGTGACGGAGAGGATGGTGATCTTGTGGTCCTCGCCCAGCAGGAATTCCGCCGGGCAGACCAGGTTGCCCACGTTCTCGATGAACAGGATGTCCAGGCCCTCCATGTCCAACTCGGCAATGGCGTCCTCGATCATGGAGCTGTCCAGATGGCAGCCGCCCTCGGTGTTCACCTGCACGGCCTGGGCGCCGGTGGCGGCCACGCGGCGGGCGTCGTTGTCGGTCTGCAGGTCGCCCTCGATGACGGCCATCTTGAACTCGCCCTTGAGGTCGGCCAGGGTGCGCTCAAGCAGCGAGGTCTTGCCCGCGCCGGGGCTGCTCATGAGATTCAGGCACAAAATGCCCTTGTCCGCGAAGAATTCCTTAAGCTTGCCGGCCCGGCGCTCGTTGGCCTCCATGACGTTGCGGACGATGGTGACGGTCTTGCCCATGTCTTATGCTCCCGTTGCGGCCGCGCCATCCGTTTCATCGGGTATGTCGGCCTCGATTTCGTCTATGTAGAGTTCCTTGCCGCTGGTGACGGTGTGGCCCAGTATCTCGCCGCAGGCGGGACAGGGCATGTAGCGGCCGTCCTCGGGCTCGAAAGCCGTGCCGCACGATCCGCACACCACCTTGAGCGGTGCGTCCACGATGTCCAGCGCGACGCCCTTCAGGTCGCCCTCCTGGGTCATGCATTCCCAGCCAAAGGCCAGCGCGTCGGTAACAGCGCCGGAAAGCGCGCCGTTGACCACCCGCACGCGCACGATGCGGCGCATGTCGTGCTTGTCGCGCTCCTCCCGGATAATGGTAAGCATGCTCTCGATGAGCGATAATTCGTGCATGGTTAGCGGGCATACTCCAAAAGTCCGGGTGGGGCAAGAGCGTGCCGGCGGCCCGCAAACACAGTACGCACATTGTGCGCACTCCAAGCGCAACGCATCACCCCAGCAAATGGCGTATTCAAAAAAGCGACAACACAGGACAGCTCTTTTGCACAATCCAAAAGAGAAAATGCTGCGTGTCATACGACATGCCTATTGACGGAGCACTGCTGCTGGCGTACTGAAAAAACATCGATAAACCTCTTTGCAAGGAGCAGCACATGAACACTCTGCGCATCCGCATCGCGACGATTCTGTGCATTTTGGCCTTCACTGCGTCCGCAGCACTGGCGGGAGGACCCCAAAAGACTCTGCCGGGAGACCTGAGCCTGACGCAGGCCCAGGCCGTGCTGGCCGCCGCCCAGGCCAAGGCTTTGGCCATCAAGGTGCCCATGAACATCGCCGTGGTGGATGCGGGCGGCAACCTCAAGGCCTTTGCCCGCATGGACGACGCCTTCATCGGCAGCATCGACATCGCCACGAGAAAGGCCACCACGGCGCGCTTCTTCAACATGAGCACGCGCGCCCTGGGCGCTGCTGCCCAGCCCGGCCAGCCGCTTTTCGGCATCGAGGCCACCAACGGCGGTTTGGTGATCTTCGCCGGGGGCGTGCTGCTGGTGGACAAGCACAATGTGATCGTTGGGGCGGTGGGCGTCAGCGGCGGCAGCGTGGACGAGGACGAGAGCGTGGCCCTGGCCGGGGCTGCGGCCATCGCCAAGTAGGCGCGGACAACGCGCCCTCGGTTCAGACAGGAACGGCCCGGTGGAGACGCCGGGCCGTTTTCACGCCCTCATATGGGCGGAGGCAAGAGGCTGTTCCAGCCCCCAAACAGCGCGCAGGGCGGCAAGCACCGCCCGCATGGCCGGGTCGGACTCGCGGTCGCGCCGGTAGAGGAAATAGGCGTTCATGGGCAGGCTGTCGCCCCGCCAGACAAAGGCCTCTCCCGCCCCCTCGCAGCGCGCGCCCTCGTCCTCGCGCATGATGCCGAGCCCGGCCCCGCTCTGCACCAGGGCGCGGATGGTGCCCTCGTAGTCGGTGACCGCCACCTTGGAAAGCCTGCACTCATAGGGCGCTATCCAGCGCTGCACCGAGGCGTGGCAGGGCAGCGCGTCCGAATACCAGACCCAGGGCTCGCGCGCCAAGTCGGCCCAGGTGGCGCCCGCAAGCCGCTCGCGCCAAGCCAGCGGCCCGATCACCACCAGGCGGAAAGAACACAAGGGCACGGCTTCCAGGCCCTGCGGCGGTGCTTCCCCGTAGACGAAGCCGCCGTCCAGGCTTCCGGCGCGCACCTCCTCGGCAATAAAATGGCTCATGTTCTGCGGCAGGTGCACGCCCAGGGCCGGGTGCTCCGCGCGCAAAACCGACAAAAGCTCCCGCACGCGCAGGAACTCCGCATCGGTGTTCAGCGCTATTTTGAGCTCCCCATCGAGCTGTTGCCGCAGCGAGCGCGCCGCGCGGGTGAGTTCCTCCGCCTGCTCCAACACGGACTGCGCGCGCGCCAGCAGGGCCTGGCCCTGGGGGGTAAGGCCCATGCCCCGGGCCGACCGCGTGAAGAGCGCCACGCCAAGCTCGTCCTCCAGAGCCTTGATGTGCGCGGACACGGCGGGCTGGCTCACGTGCAGCCCCTCGGCCGCGCGGGTCAGGTGCCCTGCCCTGGCCACGGCCACGAAGGTGCGCAGCTGGTACAGCTCCATGGCTAGCGGACCTCCGCCGGGATCAGGTCCGGGGCCGAAGCCGGATCCAAGCCCCAGACCTCGCCCAGGGCGGCCAGCACGGCGCACAGGGCGGGGTCTTCCGCGCGGTCCTTGCGGTACAGGAAACAGATGTCGATGGGCAGCCCCTCCAGGCTGCGCAGAATGCCCACCTCGCCCTCGCGCTCCCAGGCCTCGGCCTCATGCCGCCCCAGCAGGCCCAGCCCCGCGCCGTCGGCCACCAGGGCCTTCAAGGTGCTCTCGGCATCGGTGACGGCAACCTTGCTGATGCGCTGCGCCAGCGGCCCCAGACGCCGCAAGAGCAGCGGGCGGCAGGGACAGTTGTCCGAGTACCACACCCAGGGTTCCTCCGCCGCGTCCTCCCAGGTGCAGTCCGCAAGCCTGGCGGCCCAGGACGGCGGGCACACCACGTGCAGGGTGGTGGACGCCAGGCGCAGGCCGGTGAGTTCCTCGGCCTGCTGGCCGACCAGGGCCTCGCCGATGTAGGCGAAACCGCCGTCCAGCCGCCGCAGGCGCACCTCCTCCACGATGAGCTTGCTCATGCTCTGGGCGAGGTGCACGGCCAAGTCCGGGTGCGCCGCGCGCAGCAGGGAAAGCAGCCCGCGCACGCGCAGCAACTCGGGGTCGGTGTTCAGCGCGAGCTTGAGCTCCCCGGTGAGGGTCTGGCGCAGGGAGCGCGCACGGGCGAGCAGTTCGCCCACGCTCTGGAGCGCGGCCTCGGCCTGGGGGCGCAGGGCCTGGCCCTCGGAGGTCAGGCTCATGCCGCGCGGCCCCCTGGAGAAGAGCGGCACGCCGAGTTCCTCCTCCAGGGCCTTGATGTGCGCGGACACGGCTGGCTGGCTGATGAACAGGCGTTCGGCCGCGCGGGTCAGGTGGCCCGCCTCGGCGACGGCCACGAACGTGCGCAACTGATACAGCTCCATGCCAGCCTCCGGCACTCGGTCTATCTGAAGATGCTTCGCGCGGGGCATCACGATTCCTGAACCCTTGGTTCAGGCATTGCGATTGGACCCGGCCCGGCCTGCGCTGCTAGTCCTTCTCCACGGGCCGGGGGCATCATGCCAAAACGGACCCGCAGCGTCCAGAACGCAAACACCCGATGGAGGACGCCATGGTTCCGCTGCTTTCAGAACTGGTCCGGTTTCTGCGCTACCTTGTCACCCCGGAGACCGAGTTGGCCGCCGTGCGCTACGATGGCGCGGCCGCAGGCGCGGCCAAGGCCGGACTGTGGATGCTGGTGGCGGTGCTGACGGGCATCGGCCTGGCGCGGCTTTTGGGCGCCGGAGCGTAAGGGCGAAACAAACTCCCCCCTCTGTGCCGCCAGCGGGCTCCAGGGGGTATTCCCCTGCCCGCTTGTGCAGCTTCACGCGCCGCCCGCACGCCAATGCCCCGCAGGGGACGCGAAAAACGCCGCCGCGCGGCCTGTCAGCCCGCGCCCCCGTTTCCCCCGGAGCCCAGCCCCGCCCTGTGGGCGATAAGCTCGGCGTTGATGCTCACGGCGATCTCCTCCGGGGTCTCGGCCCCGATGGCGAGCCCGATGGGGCAATGCACGCGCGCCAAATCCGCATCGCTGAAGCCCTCTTCGCGCAGACGCTCATAAACGGCCTTGCGCTTGCGCAGAGAGCCGATCATGCCGATGTACCCCGACGGCGTGCGCAGGGCCTGGGCCAACACCTGGGCATCGAACATGTGCCCCCGCGTGACGATGACCACCGAGACCTCCGGCCCCTGCGGCAGCCCGTCGAAGCAATCGTCCAGTGAAGGCCGCACCATGGTTTCGGCCCAGGGAAAGCGCTCGGCGTTGGCGAACTCGGGCCGGTCGTCGATGACGGTGACGGCGAACCCGCACAGGGCCGCCATTTGCGCCGTGGGCCGCGACACGTGCCCCGCGCCGAAGATGAGGAGCTGCGGCGGCGCGGCAAGGGGCTCCAGGGCATAGGCCTGCCCCTGATGCTTGAGCACCACGGGCGCGCTGGCCCTCTGCGCCGCGGCAAGGGCCGCTGCGGCAAGCCCGTCGTCCTGGTCCGCACCGGCCGGGTTCAGCAGCGCGGACGGCCCGCCGCCGAGCGGGGTCAGGCGCAGACGGCGGCCCCCACGGGCAAGGGCATGGGCAAGCTCGCGGAACAGGGGCAGGTCGTCCGGGGCCAGGCGCTCCAGGAACACGCGCAACCGCCCCCCGCAGATCATGTCCGACCCGGCGGCCAGTTCGTTGGTAAGGTCGAAGTCCTCCACGCGGCGCTGACCATCGGCCAACACCTGCGCGCCCAAACCGATCACCTGCGCCTCCACCACGCCGCCGCCCACGGTGCCCGCAAGGATGCGCGCGCCGCCCCGGTCATCGGCCTCAAGCAGCATCCGGCTTCCGGCGGAACGCGGGGTGCTGCCCTGGTGGGTCAATATGGTGGCCTGGACAAGGTTCTGGCCACGCTCCAGCGCGTGGACCAGAGGTTTCAGAATCCCGTTCATGCCCTGCGTTCTCCTTTGCGTATCTGGACAATGGTCCCGCCCGGCCCGATCCTGCCCGG
Organism: Humidesulfovibrio mexicanus; assembly: GCF_900188225.1. Taxonomy (NCBI): domain Bacteria; kingdom Pseudomonadati; phylum Thermodesulfobacteriota; class Desulfovibrionia; order Desulfovibrionales; family Desulfovibrionaceae; genus Humidesulfovibrio; species Humidesulfovibrio mexicanus. The sequence continues at coordinate 747,070 of NZ_FZOC01000001.1, forward strand.
CACGCGGCCCAGCCTCCCCAGCGGACTGCCACACGGGCAGGGGCCGGAGAGCCAGCACGCGGCGTCGCCCGTGCGGTAGCGCACAAGGGGCATGGCCCGCTCGCCCAGGGTCGTGACCAGAATTTCCCCCACCGCCCCCAGCGGCAAGAGCGCGCCGCTTCCAGGGGCGGCGATCTCCACCAGCACATCGGCCTCGCGCAGATGATAACCCGAGTGGGCGGCGCATTCAACGCCTCCGCCATAGCCGGTTTCGGTCATGCCCCAATGGTCGAAGACCTCGCAGCCCCAGGCGGCCTGCAATTCGGCGCGCAAATCCCCGGGCAGGGGCTCGGCGCTGGAAAGCACGGCGCGCACAATCCCGAACGCCTGTGACGGCAAGGCCAACAAAGCGCGGAGTTGGGTGGGCGCGGCCACAAGACAGGTGACGCCGTGCGCGGCCATGAACTCCGGCAGCTCCGCAGGGGCCCAGGGCTCCGGCGGGAGCACGGCGCGCGCCCCGATGCCCGGCAGCGCACGAACCAGCAGATCCGCAACCCCCCACTCCCGGCGGCCGGGCAGCAGCACCAGGACCGCGTCGCCCGGCCCGGCTAATGTACCCATGCCCACGGCGAAAAAGTCGATGGTCCGCGCCAGGTCGGCACGGGAAAATGACAAGCGCTTGGGCGGCCCGCTGGAACCCGAAGTCGGCAGGCTCACCACGCGCTCCACCTCGTCCTGGCTCACGGTGAGCAGGCCCGGCTGGGCAAGATCCGCGGCCTCCATGCGCGGCAGCACGGCCAAATCCGAAGGCCCGCGCAGGGCGTCCAGGTCAACGCCCGCAAGACGTGCCGCATGAAAGGGACTGGCTTGCCGCGCCCAGGCGAGGGTGCGCCGCAACTCGGCCATCCGCCAGGCTTGGACGGCTTCCGGAGCAAGACGCTCCAGGCCCATGCGCCCGGCCAGCCAGGCATCCAGCGGGCTGCGCCTCATGCGCCGCGCCCCCGGTACAGCGTCGTGCCGTCCACGGCGGTCAGGTTATAGAGGCAGAAGGGAACAAGCCTGCCGTCCGGGGCCTGGGTGTGGATGCAGCAGCCGCGCACCCGCTCCAGGTCCAGTGTCCAGGCGTCCTGAAAAGCCATGCAGGACACGCTGAAGCGCTTGTCCGCCCCCCGGTTGGCCAGAAAACGCTCGAGATCATCGCGCGCGGGCGCGGCGAGCGGCGCGGCGGCGGCGGCCCACTGCCGGGCCACGCTGGCCTTGGCCTGGCGCGCGCCCTCGGCCGCGGACGGGACCGCCAGCGGCGACAGGGGCGAGCCCGCGCCGCAGCAGCCGCCTTCGGCAAGGGGAACCAGCGCGCCGTCCCGCACGGCGTACCGGGCGCTGAAGGAACAGCGCTCGTGCTCGCAGCCTGGGGGATGGAAATCCTCTGCCCGGAGCATCCCGCCGCTCTGCTCCACCAGCAGGGTCAGCACCTCCGGCAGGGTCAGGCGGCGCGACTCATCCATGCCCAGCGCAAAACGGCCAAAACCCGAAGCGGGCTGGAAATGCACCCCGCGCACCACAGGCGACCGCGACAGGCCCAGGCGCAGGATGTCGCCCAGGGCATGGTCGTTGACCCCGCGCAGCAGCGTGGGCACCAGCACCACGCCAAGACCTGCCCGGCCGCAGGCGTCCAGCGCGCGGAGCTTTTCGGCCAGAAGCGGCCTGCCGCGCAGGATTGCGCAGGCCTCGTCCGGGCCGTCGAACTGCAAAAACACGGACTGCAACCCGGCCTGGGCCAGGCGTTCGGCATAGCCCGGTTCCCGCGCGAGGCGCAGGCCGTTGGTGTTCACCTGCACCAGGCCGAAGCCCAGAGGCCGCGCCGCGGCGACGATCTCAGGCAGGTCGTCGCGGCAGGTGGGCTCGCCGCCGGAAAGCTGCAGATTGCAGCCACCGGCCACGCGGCGCAGCTCGGCCAGGCGCGCCGCCAGCTCCGGAACCGAAGGCTCGGACATGGCCTGTAGAGCCCCGGGCGCTTCGGCCCCAGGCGCTTGGGGCTCGGACGCATCCTTGCCGGATGACGCGTAGCACACGGGGCAACACAGATTGCAGCGGCCCGTCACCTCCACAACGCCGGTGCAGGTGTGCTGGGCGTGCTCCGGACACAGGCCGCAGTCAAAGGGGCAGCCGCGCTCCACGCCGGTGCTGCACACGGGCGGAGCCGATGGCGTCTTGGGCCGCCGCCAGGACTCGAAGGCAGGCGCACCGCGCCAAATCACCGCCTCTGCCGGGCCGTGCTCCGGACAATGGCGCAGCAGCCACACGGCGTCGCCCCGGCGCACGCGCCGGGCGGGCAGACGGCGCAGGCACACCGGGCACAAGGCCTCGGTCTCGGAAAGCACGTCCTGCGCGGCGGCTTCAGGCATCGCGGCCCTCGGCCACGTCCAGGCCATGCCCGGCCAGAATGCCCACGATGCGCGCCCAGGACTCGGCCAGCAACGCGCCGCAGCGGGCCATGTCCGGCCGTCCGGAGTCGTCGCCCAGGATGTCCGCGCAGGCGCTGCCGCCGTACTCGCCACGGGTGCGCTCCACAAACCAGTCCACGAATTCCGCGCGCGCCAAGTCCGCCCGCTCCAGCGGGAACTCCTCCGCCCTGCCCTTGCCGAAGTACAGCCCCAGCACGCAGGCCCCGCCGGTCACGATGCCGCACGCCCCGCAGCCGGATCCGGAGCAGGCACCCAGGCCGTTGCACAACCCGCCAAGGGCGCGGATGAGCTCCGGGTTCTCGCGCCCTTGCGCGCGCAGGGCCAGCAGGCCCATGATCTGGCTGCAGCAAAAGCCTTGGCCCGCCAGGGGCAGAATATCCATGAGCGTCTCGTCCATGCCGTCCTCCTCGCCTTACGCCCGCACACGCGCAAGACACAAGAAATAGCCGGGCCGGGCCAGTTCGGGACCGCCGCCCGAAACGCACCCGCAGCCCCGCCCGAGTCCAAGTTCGGCCAAGGGCAGGCCCGCCAGCACCAGCCGCCCGGCCAGCTCGGCCAGCAGCCGGGAGTGGTCCTCGAACACCAAGGGCGCTAAACCCGCCGCAGCCAGAAGCGCCGCAATGTCCCCGACGGGCAGCGCACCGGCCAGGCAGCCCGCCCCGGTGGCGCAAGCCCCCTTGCCGCGCAGATACAGATCGCTCAGGATCAGCACGCCGCCCGGCTTGAGCACCCGCGCACACTCGGCCAGCACGGCCTGGGCCGCACCTGTCACGGAGAGCACGCACTCGCAGAACACCGCATCCAGGCTTCCACCCGCCAGGGGGAGCCGCTGCGCCACCGCCCGCAACGGCAGAACGTCACGCCCCCACGCGCCGGGCGGGCAATCCGGGGCCGGGTCCAGGGCCAGCACCGTATGGCCGCACTCGGCCAGCAGCCGGGCCGTGGCCCCGCGCCCGCAGCCGAGGTCGGCCACGCGGGCCGCGTGGGGCAGCCCGGCCAGCTCAAGGGCCCGCAGGGTCAAGGTCAGTCCGCCGGGCCGCAGGGTCTCGCCCGCCACGGCGCGGAAGTCCGGCCGGGCGAAAAGGGGCCGCGCCGCCGCGCCGGGGCTCACTTGTCCTCCAGAAGCTGCTCCACCTCGAACATACGCCCCAGGGCCAGATCCTCGGGCACCAGGGTTTGGCCGCAGGCCGGACAGCTTAACAGCGAAATGGTGAACACGCTGCCCAGATAGCTGGCCACCACCGGGCTGGGCGCGAGTTCTTGGCCGCAGGCCGCGCAGGTCCACGAGCCGGATGCGGGCACATAGGTCTGGTCCACGCGGTTCACCACCGCGCCGGACTGCGCCGGGGCCTCCTGCACGCCGCCGGCGCCGGGCACGATCATGCGGTGGCTCCAGGCGTTGGTGAGCCGCAAGTGCCCGTCCTCCGACGCGAACTCCGCCCAGAAGGTCACCCGCCGGGGGCGGAACGACGCCAGCATCCGCCCGGAATCGACATCCAGCAGCAGGCGCTTCCCGGCCTCGCGCACGGCGCGGCGCAGCTCCGGCACAAGGATGCGCCGCTCCTCCAGCCGCGCCAGCAGCTCCGGCGGCACAAGCAGTTCCGGCAGCGAGGCATCCGCCTGCGGCTCCTCGCCCCAGAGCTCGCGCAGCAGCTCCTGCTTGAGCGCCGCGCGGGCCTCCACACGGCCGGAGTAGCCGGGGCCGGGGGTTGCCGCGGGATCGCCGCCCTGTGCCGCCGCCGGGCCGGGAAACACGAAGTCCAGCAGGTGCCAGGTGCGCTTGCCCGTGGCGGCCAGCCGGTCGCGGCACATGGCGCAGCAGGCCAGATAGTCCAGCGGACTGCGGTCGGCGCGGCCCTGGGCCACGGCCTTGCCCAGCGGGGCGTCCACCTGGGCCATAAGCCCGCCGAAGCCGCAGCATTCGGCCAGCTCCCCGGAAAGCGGCAACTCGTCCACCGCCACGCCCAAGGCCGAGGCCACGGCGCGCGCGCCCGCGCGATAGCCCGCATCGTCGCGGGCGGTGCAGGGGTCGTGCAGGGCCAGGGGCGCGGCAGGCACGGCCGGGCGCGGTTCCGGCAGAGGCAACGCGGCCAGGGTCTCCCACAGGGACACGGCCGCAAGGCCCGGCGCGGCGGCCTGGAACAGGGGCCCGCGCAGCATGGACAGGCAGCCCGAGCAGGCGGCGATGACGCGCGGTTGTCCAAGCGCCCGCCACTGGTCCGCGAACTCCCGCGCGGCCTGGCGGGACAGCTCCTCCTGGCCCGCCCAGTGCGCCGGAATGCCGCAGCAGCGCAGCATGAGCCCCACCCCGCCCGAAAGCTCGCGGCGCAGCAGCGCATAGGCGCTTTTCACATGGTGCGGGTGCGATGCGGCCAGCTGGCAACCCGGGAAAAAAACAGCGGCGCAGGTTCCGGTCTCCGGGTCGGGCCGGGACAGGGCCGCGTCCGGCCCGCAGGCCTGGGCCATGTCCTCCAGGGCGAACTCGTGGGCGGACTGGGGCATGACCCCGCGCGCCACCATGTCCTGCCGGGCCGTGAGGCAGAGCTCGGCCATGGCGAAATGTTCCGGGCAGACGCGCTCGCACAGGCCGCACAAGCTGCACGAGTTGACGAGCGTGTTCGCCAGGTGCTGTCCCTTGACGATGGCCGCGTTGTTGTAGATCTGCCGGGCGTAGACCTTGGGATAGGCCTTGTGCTTGGAAAGAAAGGCGCAGATCCGCACGCACTCCAGGCATTGACACTGGAGGCAGCGCGCGGCCTCGCGCACGGCCTCGGCGGCGTCGTAGTCCGCCCCTGCCGGAACGATGCGCGCCAGCGGCTCCACGCCCGCCATGCTGGTGAACAGCCGCGTCTGCGCCACGCCTTCCTTCTCGCGCGAGGCGGTGAGCGAGGCCCCGGACAGCCAGCGGTCCATGGAGGACGCGGTCCGTCTGCCGTCTGCAGCGGCGTCGATGCAGCGGATGCGGCCCGCCCCGTCCGGCCAGCCGCCCAGGAACACTCCCTCGCCGCCATCCGCAGCGGCCAGGGTCACGGGGTCCACGTCCGCGCGGGCGGGATACCCCGCCCCGAATCGCGCGGCGAGGCCGTACTCCAGAAACACGGCCCGGCCCTGGGCCAGAGCCTCGCGCGGCAGGGCCTCCAACGCGGCCGCATCGCCGGAGGTCTCGTCCAGCGCCAGTCCCAGGGACTTCAGCGTGGCCAATTCGGCCTCCAGCGCCTCGGGCGGGAGGATGGCGGCGGACAATTCGGCCAAGTCGCCGAACAGCGGCTGGCCCAGGGTGTGCAGGCCGACGCCGTACCCTTTTTTCAGCAAATCCCAGGCGCAGGTGAGCGCCGCCACGCCGCAGCCCAGCACCAGGGCGGACTTGCCCCGGCCGGGCAAACGCATGGGCCGGGGGCCGGGTTTGCCGTGCAGCATGGCGAAGCGCTCCAGCCGCCCGATGCCAACGGCGTCACCGGCCTCGCGCCGCTTGCAGGCGGCCTCGCACGGGGCCTCGCACACCCGGCCCAGCACGCCGGGCAGGGGCAGCGTGCGTTCCAGCACCTTGCGCGCGCCGTCCGCATCGCCTTTGGCGAGAAACCCCACGAAGGCGCGAGCGTCCACCCGCAGGGGGCAGGCGGCCTGGCAGAAGGGCGGCTCCTCCTGGATGCAGCGGCTTTCCCACTGGCGCAAGGTCTGCTGGTCCATGGCTCCTCCGGCGCAAACGATGCGGGGCGGACGCGGGCAACACTCCCACGCCCGCCCCGGTTGGGGTCACAGGTTCACGCGGCTACGCGCCCTTGGCCTTGAGCGCGGCCAGCACCTTCTCCGGGTAGGCGGGAAGATGGGTGATGCGCACGCCGCAGGCGTTGTAGATGGCGTTGATGATGGCCGCGTGCGGGGCGGCCAGGGGCATCTCGCCCACGCCGGAGGCGCCGAAGGGGCCGTCGGGACGCGGGGTCTCCACGTAGATGATCTCGATCTCGTCGGGGATGTCCTTGATGTAGGGTACGCCGGCCCCGGCCATGGTGGCGTGCTTCTTCAGGTCCTCGTAGTCCTCCGAGAGGGCCAGGCCAACGCCCTGGGCCAGGCCGCCGTAGATCTGGCCGTCGGTCACCAGGCGGTTGTTCACCTTGCCGATGTCGGACACGATGGCCATCTTCTCCACGGTGGTCTTGCCGGTGGCCAGCTCCACGGCGACCTCCATGAGGTATACGCCGTACATGTAGCAGCAGAAGGGCCTGCCCTGGCCGCCCTCCCCGCACTCCGTGGCCGGGGCGGTCCACTTGCCGCGCACCTTGGTCTCGATGCCCGCGGCCTTCATCTCGTCATAGCTGCGGAAGCTCCCGTCGGGCTTCTTCATGGCGGCGAGCAGGTTCTCGCAGGCCACCTTGATGGCCTGGCCGGTGACGACCTGGGAGCGGCTGCCGCCCGCCGGGCCGGAGTTTGGAGCCTTGCTGGTGTCGTTCAGCACCAGGTTGATCCGCTCCGGGGCGAGCTTCAGCGGCAGCAGGGCCTCGTGCGCGGTGCCCAGCGTGCCCGCGTCCGCGCCCTGGCCGTGGTCCTCCCAGCAGTTGTAGATGGTCACGCTGCCGTCGGGCATGAGCTCGGCATCGGCCTCGGAGGAGTCCGGGCCGTCCAGGCCGGAGCCGTACACGCCGATGGCCACGCCCACGCCGCGCTTCACGGCGTCGGTGCTTGCGGCCTTGGCGCGCTTCTTGGCCTCTTCGTACTTTGGCCGGATGATGTCGATCATCCCCGGCAGGCTGTACACTTCGGGCTCCTGGCCGGTGGGGGTGGTGGAACCCTTGCGGTAGACGTTGGCATACCGCAGTTCAAGGGGATCCATGCCGAGCTTTTCGGCCAGCTCGTCCATGAGCACCTCGGAGGGGAACTCGATCTCCGGCGCGCCGTAGCCGCGGAAGGCGGAGCCCCAGGCGTGGTTGGTGCACACGGTGCGGCCCTCGCCGCGGATGTTCGGGATGTCGTAACCGGCCGCGCAGAACTGCGCGCCGCGCAGGGTCAAGAGGTCGCCGAACTCGGAGTACGGGCCGTGGTCGCAGGTCCAGTCGCTCTCCATGGCCAAGAGCTTGCCGCTCTTGTCGGCCGCGTACTTCAGCCGCGTCCAGAAGGGCGAACGCTTGCCGGTGTAGTGCTGCTGCTGCTGGTAGTCGTAGCGCAGATGCACGGGACGGCCTGTGGCCAGGGCGGCCACGCCCACAAGCGCCTCCATGGTGGGGCTGAACTTGTAGCCGAAGGTGCCGCCGGTGGGGTTCTGCACCATGACGAGCTTTTCAGGCTCGATGCCCAGGCCCGGGGCGATCATGTACAGGTGCAGGTGCAGGCCGATGGACTTGGAGTGGATGACCAGCTTGCCCTCTTCGTCCTGGTAGGCGAAGCCCACGTCCGGCTCGATGGGCAGGTGCGGCTGGCGCTGGGTGTAGAACTCGTCCTCGACCGTGACCACGTCCGGGCGGGCGAAGATGGGCGCGGTTTCGCCGCCCTTGGCCACGGGCTGGGTGTAGTAGATGTTCGGCGTGCCGGGATGGATCTCGATGGCGTCCTCGGCCATGGCGGCGGGGGCGCTCATGTAGGCGGGCAGTTCCTCCAGGTCAACCTTGACCTTGTCCGCTGCGGCGCGGGCGTTCTTCTCGGAATCCGCGCAGACGATGGCGATGGCGTCGCCGTACTGGAAGATCTTCTCATCCGCCAGGATGGGGCGGTCCCAGCCGTCGCCCTTGTTGGTGGGGAAGGTGATGAGCCCGGTGATGCGGTTCTTGCCCTTGACATCCTTGGCGGTGAGCACGCTGTGCACGCCGGGCATCTTGAGCGCCTCGGAGGCGTCCACGCCCTTCAGGTTGGCGTGGGAAACCGGAGACTGCACCAGGGCCAGGTGCAGGGTGTTCTTGGGCATCTTGTGGGCCAGGTCCGCGCCGAAGTCCCAGGTGCCGGTGACCTTGGCCAAAGCGCTGGGCCGCGGGTACTTGCTGCCCCAGATGCGGCTGTCGGCCGGCATCTTGAAGTGCAGGTCCTCGACCTTGATCTCGCCGCGCAACACGCGGGCGGCATCCATCACGGCGTCCACCAGGGGCTTATAGCCGGTGCAGCGGCAGACGTTCTTGTGCTTCTGGAACCAGTCGCGCACGTCATCGCGGCTGGGGCTCTTGTTCTCGTCCAACAGAGCCTTTGCGGAGATGATGAAGCCCGGCGAGCAGAAGCCGCACTGGGCCGCGCCGTGGACCATCCAGGCCACCTGGATGGGGTGCAGGGCGTCCTTCTCGGCGATGCCCTCGACCGTGGTGATGATGGAGCCGTCGGGCACGCGCTTCATTTTGGTGATGCAGGAGCGCACCACCTTGCCGTTCATGATGACGCTGCACGCGCCGCACTGGCCCTGTCCGCAGCCGACCTTGACCCCGGTGAGCATGAGCTGCCCGCGCAGCACATCGGCCAGGGTGTCGTCCGGGTCGGCCACAAGGGGTTGGGGGATCCCGTTGATGTTCAGCACCAGCTTGAGCATGAGCTTCCTCCTTGCCGTTCAGGCGTTGTTGACCGAAACAGGGCGCGGGCGGCGGCGGGTCCGCAGTGGACCGCAGCTACGCCCCCTTGCCGAATGGACACATGGGGAACCGGCACTCGGCGCACGCGGAGCAGTATCCGCCGTGGCCCAGAGCCGCGATGTCGGAACGGGAAAGGCGGTCCCCGGCCAGAAGCCGCGGCACCACAAGATCGAAAACGCTGGACTTGTAGTACATGACGCAGCCGGGCAGCCCCAGGATGGGCGTTTTGCCAAGGTAGCCGAGAAGGAACATGGCCCCCGGCAGCACCGGCGCGCCGTAGCAGACCACCTCGGCCCCGGCCTTGCGGATGGCGGCGGGGGTGCGGTCGTCCGGGTCCACGCTCATGCCGCCGGTCACGACGATGAAATCCGCCCCAAGGTCCAGCAGGGCCCGGATGGCGTTCACCGTCATGTCCTCGTCGTCGGACACGAGCAGCTGCCGGACGACATCGCTCCCCAACTGCGCGAACTTGGCGCGCAAAACCGGGCCAAAGCCGTCCTCGATGCGTCCTTTGAACACCTCGCTGCCGGTGGTGACCATGCCCACGCGGGCGCGCCGCAGGGGCCGCACTTCGACAATGGGGCCGCCGCCCGGAACCGGGGCGCACAGCTCCTCCACCCGGCGGACCTTGTGCTCCTCGATGACCAGCGGGGTGATATGCGCGCCCGCCAGATTCTGGCCTTTCCTGACCATCTGGTTGTTGTGCAGGGTGGAGAGCACCAGATCGTCCATGCCGTTGAGCAGGCGCAGACGGTCGGCGTCCACCTTGAGCAGGCCGTCCAGGGCGGCGGACAAGGTGACCTTGCCTTCGCCCGGGGGGCCCATGAGCACTCCGGGGCCGCTTACGGCGCGGGCAACCCGCGTGGCGGCCTCTTCCTCGTGCACCAGGCCCTCGGCCAGATCAAAAACGTAGAGGTGTTCCTTGCCAAGCTGCAACAGCGCGGGCACGTCCTCCGGCCGGACAATGTGCCCCTTGCGGAACAAGGCACGCTTGCACTGGCCGGGTACTATCTGGGTGATGTCGTGGCAAAGGACTGCGCCAACGGAGTCGGAGACGGGGAGTTCGAGCATTCGCGTGGCCCAACCCATGCGTTTCCCCTTTGCCGCGCCAGGGGGTGCGCGGCCTGTCATGCGAACGTTTGAGGAATGTTCCTACTCGCAAGCAAGAGCTTCTACTGGCACGAATTGTGTCAAGAAAGACATAGCATGTCAAACTCCTGCCGCAACTTTTTAGGAACTTTTCTCTTTTTTTGTTTCTTCTCTCCTGCTTGGGAGTTGGAGTGGATTAAGATTGCGTAGGCAAGAAAAAACGCGACCGCGCCCCGGCAAATGGATGCGGGGCGCGGTCGGCGAAGCGTGGATGCAAACGGGCTGGGAGCGAGGCGGGACACGCCCGCGCGCTCCGCTCCGGACCCGGTCAGTGACCCTAGAAGTTGCTCCAGGGGTGCAGGGCCATGGGCACAAAGCCCTCCTTGCGCGCGTGGAGCTCCAGCGGCAGCATGGTCAGCGCGGCCACGTCCGGGTCCGGCACGTCCACCAGCTCCCCGCCATCAAGGCAGAGAACGAAACTTTTGCAGCGCTTGCAGGCGTCCACGCGCTCAAAGGGGCGCTCCGGGGCGCTCAGCACCACGAGCTCGTCCGGCTCCTCGCAGCCGCAGGCCGGGCAGGACACACGCTTATGCGTCCACTCCGTGGCGCAGCAGGAACAACGCAAGAAGCGCCGCCCGCCGTGGGACTTGATGAACGTGTCGTCGTCGCCGCTTTTGCGCAGCACGCTCATGTTGGGCGCGCCGCCGCACACCGGGCAATGGGCCTGATTCCAGGGCAGGTCCTTCACCAGGGGCAGCAGGCTCACGGCCTGGCGCTCGATGAACGGCCGGACAAGCTCCGCCGCGGCGAAGGCAAGGGCCTCGGCGCTGACGCCGGGAACCTGGACCTTGCCGCCGAACGCCGCATCCGCCACTTTCCGCGCGGGCACGGCACCTGAGGCCAGGGCCTCGCCCAGGGCCGAAAACTCGCGCGCCATGGCCGGGAAGCTGGCCGACATCACCGGCAACAGCGTTTGCGCAGCCGCGGGCAGGCGCGAACTCATGTCCTGAAAGCCCCGGTCCGCAAGAATGAACACCCCCTGACTGAAACGCTCCGGGTCCACGAGGGGCTTGCGGCCGCGCCAGCCCGAGGCCTTGGCCCGCAGCTCCGCCCGGCAGGCGAAAAGCGGCCCAAAGGCGTCGAGAAGGGAGGCCATGGCCGGAATATCCGCCTTGGCGCGGGCAAGCGCCAGATTGATTCCGCGCGGGGTTGGCGTGGCGTTGGTGGGGGCGGTCTGCATATGCTGCTCCTTGGGCGTTTGGAAGGCTGGATATGGTGGGCGGGGCCGCCCGGCTCTGGAGTACCAGACGGCCCCGCTTCTCGTTCGGGACGGGCTCGCTCCCGTTATCCCTGCACCTGCTTGGCCGCGCGGCGCAGCGGCTCGAACATGCCGGCAAAGAACTCCTGCCTGGTCATGCCCGGAGCGCCTGCCGCGTCGGCAACGGCGAACTTGTGATACTTGGCCGGTTCGTCGGCGATCAGGTAGATCACGCTGACGGAGTCCATGTCGCACAGTTGCGCCTTGGGGAACTCCTTCTGCACCACGGCCAGACGCTTGGCCGCAATGGCCAGGATGTCCGCACGTTCGCCGAAGTGCATGGCGCCCATCGCACAGCTCTTGACGCAGATGGGCAGCAGGTTCTTCTTGATGCGGTCAATGCACATGTCGCATTTGACTATGCGCTTGGTCTTGGGGTTCAGGCGCGGGATGTCGTAGGGGCAGGAACCTCGGATGGTCTCGAAGTCCTCCTTGGCCGTCTTCTCGGTGTAGATGACCGCGCCGGTGTCCTTGTCGATGATGATCGAATCCTCCAGCGAAGCGCCGCTTTTGCACGGGGCATCCAGGCAGTGGCGGCAGGCGTCCGGGAAGAAGTTCCACCGCACGGTGCCGTCGGGCTCCATGTGCTCCGCGAAGCGCACCAGCTTCACGTTGAAGGGGCCGAGGTCCGGCGGGTTCTGGTGGGTGCCCCGCTGCTTCGTCGGCACGGCGGGGAAGTCCTTCCACTCCTTGCAGGCCACCTGGCAGCCACGGCAGGCCGTGCACTTGGTGGTGTCTATGAGTATCGCCTTGGGCATGATTTCGCTCCTTGCGTACTAGAGCCGCGGCTAGAGTTCGGTCACCTTGGTGGCCTTCTTCACGTTGACCAGACAGGCCTTGTACTCCGGAATGGTGGTGTTGGGATCGCCAACCGAAGTGGTGAGCCTGTTGGCCGAATCGCCGCACTTGGGCTTTGTCCAGCCGAAGGCGAAGGGCATACCCACCAGATGCACGGTCTTGCCCATGACCTGGAACGGCTTGATCCGCACGGTGACCATGGCCACGGCCTCCACGCGGCCGCGCAGGCTCTCCACGATGACCACGTCGCCGTTCTTGATGCCCTTTTCCTCGGCCAGTTGCGGGCTCATCTCCACGTACTGCTGGGGCTCCGCCTCAAGCAGGCCGTTGCCGTTCCTGGTCTCCGATCCGGAGCACCAGTGCTCGGTCAGGCTGTAGGTGGTGAGCACGATGGGGAAGCGCGGGTCGGCGTGCTTGCACAGCACGTCGTACTCGCTGGCGGAAACCGACTTCATGCAGGGGTTGCACATCTGCGAGGAGAACGGGTTCGTGGCCAGCGGGCTTTCGGCCGGTTCGTAGTGCTCGGGGAAGGGTCCGTCCTCGCGGCCGGGGCCGTACAGCTGGCCGTGGCCCTCGGTGTGCATGATGAACGGATAGGGGCCGCCCTCGGCCATGGGCTTTGCCGGACCGTCGGGCACGTCGCCCACCCACTTGCCGTTCTCCCAGGCGATGACCGCCTTGTCCGGATTGTACGGCTTGCCGGCCAGGTCCACGCTGGCGCGGTTGTACAGCACGCGGCGGTTCATGGGCCAGGCCCAGGCGAACTTGGGATACAGGTGGATCTTGGCCTGCATGGGCGTCTGGGTCAAATCGCGGCGCTTGGCCAGGTTGCCCTCGGCCTCGGTATAGCCGCCGCAATACACCCAGCACAGGCTCGACGTGCTGCCGTCGTCCTTGAGGTTGGCGAAGCCCGGCACCAGCTGGCCCTTCTTGTAGGTCTTGTCGCCGATGACGGCATCCTGGGTGAAGTAGCCGTTGATGCGGCGGGTCATCTCCTCGGCATTGAACTTCTCAAGCATCTGATGCTTGAGGATCTGCTCCGGCAGGGCTCCGCCTTCCTTCGCGTACAGGGCGCGCACGCGGTTGCGGATCTCGATGACCATGTCGCCCATGCTGCGGCTCTTGCCGCGGGGCTCCACGGCCTTGTAATGCCACATGTGCCAGCGGCCGGAGTTGGACACCGTGCCTTCCTTTTCCGCGCGGTAGGCGGAAGGCAGCAGGAAGACCTCGGTCTTGCACTTCTTGGGATCCGCGCCGGGGCGACGGAAGTTGTCCGTGGTCTCGTTGTGGAACACCTCGCCCACCACCAGCCAGTCCAACTTGTCGAAGGCCTTGCGGACCTTGTTGGAGTTGGGGAAGCTCTGGCAGGGGTTGTGGCCGAAGATGAACCCGCCCTTGATCTTGCCCTGGTACATGCGGTCGAAGATGAACAGGTGCGAGTAGTCCTCGCCGGGGTCCAGCTTGGGCACCAGATTATAGCAGAAGTCGGTGTCCTTGGTGGCGTTTTCGCCGAACCAGGCCTTCAGCAGGCTGACGATGTACTTGGGCCTGTTCTGCCACCAGTTCACGCTCTTGGGGTCCGCGCTCTTGGGGGTGTAGGCCTTCAGGTAGTCGGCCAGGGCCTGGTACTTGGACACGGGCGCGCTGTGGTAGCCCGGCAGGTAGCCGTACAGCAGGGCATGGTCCGTGCTGCCCTGCACGTTGGGCTCGCCGCGCAGGGCGTTGATGCCGCCGCCCGCCACGCCGAAGTTGCCCAGCAGCAGCTGGACGATGCCGGCCAGGCGGATGTTCTGCACGCCCACGGTGTGCTGGGTCCAGCCCAGGGCGTAGAGCATGGTGCCGGCCTTGTTGGGCTTGCCCGTGGCGCAGAAGGCGTCGTAGACCTTGAGCAGGTTGTCCTTGCTGACGCCGGTGACCTGGCTCACGAGGTCCAGGTTGTAGCGGTCGTAATGCGCCTTGAGCACATTGATGACGCAACGGGGATGGGCCAGGGTCTTGTCGCGCTTGACCATGCCGTCTGGACCTTTCTCAAAGGCCCACTGGCTCTTGTCATACTTCTTCTTGGCCGCGTCGAAGCCCGAGAACAGGCCGTCCTTGAAGGAGAACTTCTCTCCGACCAGGAAGCTCGCGTTGGTGTAGTTGAGCACATAGTCGGTGAAATACAATTTCTTCTCAAGGATGTACTTCACCATGCCGCCCAAAAAGGCGATGTCCGTGCCGCTTCTGAGGGGCACGTGGAAGTTGCTGCGGGCGGAAGTGCGCGAGAACTTGGGGTCCACGTGGATGACCACGGCGCCCTGTTCCTTGGCCTTCAGCACCCAGCGGAAGGAGATGGGATGGTGTTCGGCAGCGTTGCTGCCCATGATGAGCACCGCATCGGCGTTCGCGATGTCGGTGTAATGCTGAGTCATAGCGCCGCGTCCAACCGACTCTGCCAGAGCCGGCACAGTGGGGCTGTGTCAGATACGGGCCTGGTGGTCCATGTGGACGATGCCCAGGCTTCTCATGAATTGGTGGGTGACGGCGCATTCCTCGTTGCTCATCTGCGAAGTGCCCAGGGAGAAGATGCTCTCCACGCGGTTCACCTCGGCACCAGCCGCGTTCTTCAGCACAAAGTCCTTGTCGCGCTGGGCCTTGACCTTGCGAGCGATGCGGTCAAGCATCCAGTCCCAGTCCTTCTCCACCCACTTGGTGGAGCCAGGGGCGCGGTACAGGGGCTTGGTGAGACGCTCCGGGCTGTTGTGCAGGCTCTTCAGGGCCGCGCCCTTGGAGCACAGTCCGCCCGCGCTGATGGGGTAGTCGGGGTCGCCCTCGACGTTGATGATCTTGCCGTCTTTGACGTGCACCAGGGTATTGCACCCGCAGGAGCAGAACGGGCAGATGGAGATGACCTCCTTGGCGCCCTCGATCTTGAGCCCCGCGGCGTATGCCTGCGTGGGGCCAAGGTCGATCCCCAGCTTCGACAGCCCGAGACAGGCGGTGCCCGCCCCGAGCAGCTTGATGAATCCTCGACGTGATACGCTCATGCCTCCTCCTTGTGTCAGCCGACCTGCCGAACGCCGGGCTGGCGCGGCCATGGCCGTTTTTAGGCACTAGTATGCCAATTCTGGCATAGGCATAGCGTGAGGGGCAAATTCAGGTCAACGGCGTTCATGTGTTTGAATAAACACACGCCCTTCAACCGGGAGGGAGGCTGCGCGTTCGCGCACCATGAAGCGACGACACGGGAAAGGGAAAAGATCGGCCGCGCTCTCCAGCGCGTGGCGCTCCACCTCGGCGAACCAACGGCGATAGCTTTCGGCCAGGGCGCGGCCGCTCGCGGTAAGGCGGCAGCCACTCTTGTTGCCCCCAAGCTTCTCCACCAGGGGCGCCCCCAGCGCTTCCTCCGAAGCCTTGAGTTTGCCCCAGGCGGCCCGATAGCTCATGCCCAGCTCTTCTGCCGCGGCCTTGATGGAGCCGCAGCTTTCCACGCGCTCCAAAAGCTGCAAGCGGCCCATGCCGAAAAGCGTTCCTTCCGCCCCCTCAAGCCACAGGTGCAGGCGGATGACCGCCTGTGATGGACGATGTGCATCCATCGAACAGTCGGCAAGATCCAGGTGGCTGTCATCCTTGGATTCTTGACGCTGGCACATGCCTGCTCCTCTCGCCACCGGGGCGCCTTATTCTGTCAAAATAGACAGAACAGGTTATGCGGATTCACGCGAAAAAAGTCGAATTGCGTGAACTGGTACGAGATTTGGCACCAAGACAGTTTGAGCCCCACAACGTGGCCGCTGCGGCCCTGGTCATGGCACCGCTGGAGGCACCCGCCGGATGGGGATCGCGGAGCGCACGAGAAGAGGGCCATGCTTCCGGGCGGCAGGCTGGTGAGAAGGGGCGGAGAACACCGTTGGAGCCGTCCGCCCCCGGTCGTGCGTTCTCAAAGCCCGGGAAGAGGAGCCCGAATGGAATACGCCCCGACCAGCTCCGCATTGCGCGCGGGCCCTCTGCCCTGCTTTCAGCACGCGCAACGCGGGGGGGGGTAAGGCGCTACTCCTTCACGGGCAGCACGTGGATGGCCTTGATGAACAGCTGCACCTCGTCGCCGGGCTTGAGGCCCAGGTCGTCCACGGATTCGGTGGTGAGCACCGAGGCCATCTCGCCCGGGTCGATGACCTGGAACTTCACCAGCGCCATGACGTCGCCCTTCTTCACGCTGGTCACCTTGGCCGTAAGCTTGTTGCGCGCGCCGTACTTCATCGCCGTCTCCTCCGTGATTCTGCGTTGCCCCGCCATGCCGCGCGGGCGGGTGACACCCCAGCCACAAACCTCAGAACAATTCGTCCATGAGGCGTGAAAACCCTTCAGGGTCGGTGAGCAATTCCCGGTCAACGGCCTCCAGCGCCGAGCCTTCGCACAGCACGAACACGTTGCGCGCCAGCCGCCGGGCCTGGTTCAGCCCATGGGAGACCACCAGCAGCGTGTAGCGCGAAGCGAGCTCCAGGAGCAGTTCCTCGATGCCCCGCGCGGCCTGGTAGTCCAGCGAGGCCGTGGGCTCGTCCAGCAAGAGCACCTCCGGCCGCGCCGCCAGCGCGCGGGCCAGGCACAGGCGCTGCTGCTGTCCGCCAGAGAGCGAGGCCGCCGGAGCCTCCAGCCGGTCCTTCACCTCGCCCCACAGCCCGGCTTCCCTGAGCGACGCCTCCATGCGCGCGGCGATCTCCGCTTTGCCCAGCCCGTGGGCCAGGGCCAGCGGCAGGGCGATGTTTTCCGCGATGCCGGCGGGCAGCGGGTTGGGCGTCTGGAAGACCATGCCCACGCGGGTGCGCAGGGTCTCGGGCCGCATGTCCGGGCCGTAGGCGTCCTGCATGGCCCCGGTCAGGCGGATGCGCACCGAGCCGGTGGTCTCGCAGCCCGGCAGGCATTCGTTCAACCGGTTGATGGCGCGCAGGAGCGTGGTCTTGCCCGAGCCCGAGCGGCCCAGCAGCACCGTGGGGCCGCCCTGGGACACGTCCAGGTTCAGGCCGCGCAGCACGGGGCGTCCGCCGAAGGAGACGTTCAGGTCGCGTATCTCGATGGCCGTCATGTGCCGGGCCTCCAGGCCTCATTTGTCGTACCGCCCAGCCTGCGCGCCAGGGCGAAAAGCGCCAGGGTGAGGGCGAGCAGCGTCAGCGCCGCGCCAAAGGCCAGATCCAGCTCCTGCGGGGTCTGGTGCTCGGCGGCCAGGTAATAGATGGTGAAGGGCAGGGCCTCGAACTTGTCCGTAAGCGCGCCCGGCCTGCCAGCACCCACCACCACACCGGTGAGCAGGATCACGGCGGTGTCCTCGGCCGCACGTCCAAGGGCCAGCACCACCCCGCCCAGGATGCCCTGCCTTGCTGCGGGCAACAGCACCCGCTTCACCGCCTGCCAGCGCGAAAGCCCAAGCGCGGCGCAGGTCAGGCGCAGTTCCTGCGGCAACCCGGCCAGGGCGGCGCGGGTGGCGCTCACCAGATAGGGCAACACGAGCAGGGCCAGGCACAGGGCCGAGAGCAGCAGGCAGGTGTTGGCGCTGGGCCAGAAGGTGCGCCGCAGGAGCAAAATCAGCGCGAAGCCGAACAGCCCCATGAGGATGGACGGCACGCCCGCCAACAGGTCCACGCAGAAGGAGGCCAGGCGCGCGGCGCGGCCTGTGGCGAACTCCGCCAGGTGGATGCCCCCGGCCAGGCCAACGGGAACGGCGAAGAGCGCGGCCAGCCCCACCAGCCAGAGGGTGCCCAGGCAGGCTGGCCAGAGCCCGTCGAACACCGGCGCGCCGCGCACAAGCGCGTCCAGGGGCGACGTGTCGCCGAAAAAGAGCACCAGGCTTACGACGGGCAGGCCGCGCAGGAACAGAAAGCCGAGCAGCGCCGCCAGCGCCGCCGGAACAAGGATGGCCGAGGTCCAGGAGAGCCCAGTGGCCAAGGTCTCCAGGCCGGGGAGGGGCCGACCGAGATATGCGAAAAAGGCGGTCTGGCCCGGCCTCCGGCTCAAGCC
Source organism: Humidesulfovibrio mexicanus (assembly GCF_900188225.1). NCBI lineage: Bacteria > Pseudomonadati > Thermodesulfobacteriota > Desulfovibrionia > Desulfovibrionales > Desulfovibrionaceae > Humidesulfovibrio > Humidesulfovibrio mexicanus. The sequence continues at coordinate 765,249 of NZ_FZOC01000001.1, forward strand.
CCGCAGGCCGAGGTTCACGGCCAGGCTCATGCCAAAAAGCGCGAGCCCGCAGGCGAAGAGCGAGCCATAGGCCTCGCTCTGGCTGTCCGTGGCCAGCACGAGCCCGATGTGCGCCGTGAGCGCCCGCAGGGAGTCCAGGGGCGAATGCGGCACCTGGGCTGCGTTGCCGGAAAGCATGAGGGCGATGAGCGTGTCGCCGATGGCCCGGCCAAATCCCAAGGCTGCCGCCGCCTTTAGTCCGTGGCCGCACTGGGGCAGCGCTAGGCGCACCAGGGTCTGGGCCGGGGTGAGCCCCAGCGCCGCCGCCGTGAGGCGCAGGCCGGGGACGAGGAGTCTGAGCTGGCCGTCCAGCACCAGCGTCACCGTGGGCAGCACGAGCAAGGCCAGCACCAGCATGGCCGCCAGCCAGGAGAAACCGCTGGTGCCCGTGAAACACGAGCGCAACAGCGGCACCAGCAGGAACACCGAGGCCAGGCCATAGACCACCGTGGGGACGCCGCTCATCAGCCGTACCAGGGCCAGGAGGGGGGGCGAGATCCTGGCCGGGCCGAGTCCGTGGGCGAACAGCGCCAGCCCCAGGCCAAGCGGCCAGGCCAGGAGCATGGCCGAAGACGCCAGCAACAGCGACCCCACGGCCATTGGCAGGATGCCGAAGCGGTCCGAGGTGGGCTGCCAGGTCCAGGAAAGCACTGCCGCAAGCTGGCCGGGCTGAAGCAGGGGCAGGCTGAACCAGACCAGGAAGCCCAGGATGCCCGCCACGCACAGCACGCTTGCGCCCGCCGCGCCGGAGAGCAGGACCAACATGCCCCGCTCCCCGGCAGGCCGGAGGATTCCGCGCGCTCTGATCGCGTCGGCCATGCTACTTGGTGGGGATGTATCCGTCGGAGGCGGTGATGGCCGCGCCCTCCGGCCCCTGGATGTAGCTGATGAAGCTGGCCACGACGCCTGTGGGCTCGCCCTTGGTGTTCATGTACAGCTTTCGGGTCACGGGGTACTTGCCGCTCTTGGCGTTGTCCTGGGTCGGGGCCACGCCGTCCAGCGTGGGAGCCTTGATGGTGGCGTCGATGTGGCCGATGGAGACGTAGCCGATGCCGTCGGCGTCTCCCGCCAGCGCGGTCTTCATGGCTCCGTTGGAGGCCACCACGTTGGCTGAGGGCGCGATCTGGCCCTTTTTGAGCATGATCTCCCAGAACACCTCGCGGGTGCCGCTGGCCTCGTCGCGGGTGTAGAGGTGGATGGCCGCGTCGCGCCCGCCGAGTTGCTTCCAGTTGGCGATCTTGCCCGCGAAGATGTCCCGCACTTGGCTGTGGGTCAGCGCGCTCACCGGGTTCTTGGGGTGCACCACTGCGGCCACGCCGTCGATGGCGAAGGCGTAGGATTTGAGCCCGTACTTGGCCACCTCGGCCTCGGTGAGGGCGCGGCCGGTGTTGCCGATGTCCACCAGGCCCTCGCCCACCTTCTGCACGCCCACGCCGGAGCCGCCGCCAGCAACGGTGATGCGGACGCCGGGAGCCTTCTGCATGATGCGCTTGGCCGCCTCCTTCATCACCGGGATGTGCGCCGTGCCACCGGCGATGTCGATCTTGCCGGATTTTCCGGCAAAGGCGTCGAGATCACCCGCCTGGGCGGGCGCGGCGGCGAGCAGCAGGGCCAGGGACAAAAGCGTCGGCAGCAGGGTCTTGCGCATGGGATGGACCTCCTGAAGTGTGCGGTGTTCGGGCGCCGCGCGCAGGGGCCGCCGCCAACGCCAAAGCAAATACGACGAATTGAACATTTCTATGTCAATCTTTCGTATCGCGCAACTCCGCCAGGGGAATTTCAGCCCCTGGCACAGGAGGTCAAAAAACCCTGCCGTGCCTGCCGATGTTTCTCGCGGTCACGCCGCGAGCAGGTTTTGCCGTCAGGTGTCCGGCTGGTCAAAGCCAGCCACGGGGAAGGGAAAGATGGAGTTGGCCTGCGACAGGGCGCAGCGCTCCACGGCCATGAACCAGGCCTGGAACATGTCGGCCAGTTCCTCGCCCTCGCGCGTCAGGCGCAGGCCTTCGCGTTTGGCGCCGCGCTGCTCCACAAGCTTGACGCCGAGGGCCTGCTCGCTCTGCTGGATCTTGCCCCAGGCGGCGCGATAGCTCATGCCCATGTTTTGGGCGGCCTTCTTGATGGATCCGTAGTGCTGGATGTTGAAGAGCAGTTGGGCGCGGCCGATGCCGAAGAACAGCTCGCCGTGGCTCTCCAGCCAAATGTGCAGACGGACGATGGGACGCTCGGAGCTTGTCTTTAGCGGTTCAAGGGGGATCTGCCCGTCGAACCCGTCCGGACCGGACGGGAGAGGGTGTGTGGTCATGCGTCAGTCCTCCTGCCCCCTCGGACCGGCTCCGGCCAACGGTCGTCCAATCCGAGGCTTGGCACCGGATGTGACGGTGCGTTCATGCTCTACTCCTTTGGTTGCTTGTGGGTCATGCCCAGCCAACAGGTCGTAGTTCTCATTGTACGCGTTTCATATTTCCGGCCACAAGCATATGCAACATCGGCGCACATATTCAAGATTTGGCACTTCGCCAACCGTCTGAAATCATGGTGGAGAGGTGTCGTGGACATATGTGTTTCATAAAACACTTTTAAATGATTGAATAAATATTGCCGAATCCCGATGCCGTGGCATGATTGCCAGAATCGGCACACGAAACGGCGGCCGCACCGCGCCGCCGGGACTGACAACACAAGGAGGAGGCATGAGCGTATCACGTCGAGGATTCATCAAACTGCTCGGCGCCGGAACGGCGGCCCTGGGGCTGTCGCGGCTGGGCATCGACCTTTCGCCCACCCAGGCCTACGCCGCGGGGCTCAAGATCGAAGGGGCCAAGGAGTCCATCTCCATCTGCCCGTTCTGTTCCTGCTGCTGCAACGTGCTGGTGCACGCCAAGGACGGCAAGATCATCAACGTGGAGGGCGATCCGGACTATCCCGTGAGCGGCGGCGGCCTGTGCGCCAAGGGCGCGTCCTTGAAGAGCCTGCACAACAGCCCCGAGCGGCTCACCAAGCCCCTGTACCGCGCCCCCGGCGCCACCAAATGGGTGGAGAAGGACTGGGACTGGATGATGGAGCGCATCGCCAAACGCATCAAGAACCAGCGCGACCGCGACTTCAAAGCCAAAAACGCGTCCGGCGCCGTGGTCAACCGGCTGGAGAGCGTGTTCCACCTGGGCTCCTCCCAGGTTTCCAACGAAGAGGCCGCCGTGCTGCACCAGATGATCCGCGCCTTCGGCATCGTGCACTTCGACCACCAGGCGCGCATCTGCCACAGCCCGTCTGTCCCGGCCCTGGCCGAGTGCTTCGGCCGCGGGGCCATGACCAACCACTACTCCGACCTGGGCAATTCCGACGCCGTGCTCATCATGGGCAGCAACTGCGCGGAGCACCACCCCATGACCTTCCGCTGGATCAACATGGCCAAGGAGAAGGGCGCGGTTGTGGTCCACGTGGACCCCAAGTTCTCGCGCACCTCGGCCCGCAGCAGCTACCACGTGCCCATCCGCTCCGGCACGGACATCGCCATGCTGGGCGGCATGATCAAGTACATCCTGGACAACAAGAAGTACTTTGAAGAGTTCGTGGTGAACTACACCAACGCCAGCTTTCTGGTGGGCGAGAAGTACTCCTTCAAGGACGGCATGTTCGCCGGGTTCGACGCGGCCAAGGGCACGTACGACAAGGGCGCCTGGGCCTTCGAGAAGGACGAGAAGGGGCTGGTGAAACGCGACAGGACGCTCAAACACCCCCGCTGCGTCATCAACGTCATGCGCGAGCACTACAGCCGTTACGACCTGGACAAGGTGTCCTCGGTCACCGGCGTATCCAAGGCGGACCTGTTGCGCGTGTATGAAGATTTCAGCGCCACGGGCAAGCCGAACAAGGCGGGAGCCTTTGTCTACGCACTGGGCTGGACCCAGCACAGCGTGGGCGTGCAGAACATCCGCGCTTCCGGGCTCATCCAGCAGCTCTTGGGCAACGTGGGCGTGGCTGGCGGCGGCATTGCGGCCCTGCGCGGCGAGCCCAACGTGCAGGGCACCACGGACCACGCCCTGCTCTATGGCTATCTGCCCGGCTACCACAGCACGCCCACCGCGAAGTACCAGAGCCTGGGCGAGTATCTGAAAGCCTACACGCCCAAGAGCGCGGACCCCATGAGCGTGAACTGGTGGCAGAACAGGCCCAAGTACGTGGTCAGCCTGCTCAAGAGCTGGTACGGCGACAACGCCACCAAGGACAACGACTTCGGCTACTCCTGGGTGCCCAAGATGGATCCGGGCGAGGACTACTCGCACCTGTACATCTTCGACCGCATGTACAAGGACCAGATCAAAGGCGGCCTGTGCTTCGGCCACAACCCCTGCCAGAGCGTTCCCAACTCCAACAAGGTGCGCAAGGCCTGGGACAAGCTCGACTGGCTGGTCATCGGCGAGGTGTTCCACAACGAGACCACGGACAACTGGCGTCGGCCCGGCGTGGACCCCAAGAAGATCAAGACCGAGGTGTTCCTGCTGCCCAGCGCCTACCGCGCGGAAAAGGCCGGCACCATCTCCAATTCCGGTCGCTGGCACATGTGGCACTACAAGTGCGCCGAGCCCCTGGGCAAGAGCCGCAACATGGGCGAGATGTTCGTGGAGATCATGAACCGCGTGCGCGACCTGTACCTGAAGGACGGCGGCGCGTTCCCCGAGCCCATCACCAAGGCCGACTACCCCAAGACCTTTGACGCCGAGGCCGTGGCCAAGCGCATCAACGGCGTCTTCACCCGCGAGACCACGGTGGGCGGCAAGACCTACCAGCGTGGGCAGTGTGTTCCGGGCTTCCCCAACCTAAAGGACGACGGCAGCACCACCAGCATGAACTGGCTCTACTGCGGCGGCTTCACCGAAGAGGCTGGCAACCTGGCCAAGCGGCGCGACCTGGCCCAGACGCCCATGCAGGCAAAAATCCACCTGTTCCCCAAGTTCGCCTGGGCCTGGCCCATGGACCGGCGCATTCTGTACAACCGCGCCAGCGTGGACGTGAACGGCAAGCCCTACAACCCGGACAAGGCCGTCATCGAGTGGAAGGACGGCAAGTGGGTGGGCGACGTGCCCGATGGCGGACAGCCTCCCATGGCCATGAAGGACGGCGTGTACCCCTTCATCATGCACACGGAAGGCCATTCCCAGCTCTTCGGTCCCGGCCGCGAGGACGGCCCCTTCCCCGAGCACTACGAACCCGCCGAGACCCCGCTCACGGTGAACCCCTTCTCGGCGCAGATGCACAACCCGGTGATGAAGGTCATCAAGAGCGACATGGACAAGCTGGCCGAGCACGGCGACCCGCGCTTCCCCATCGTGCTCACCACGTACAGCCTCACCGAGCACTGGTGCTCCGGATCGGAGACGCGCAACGGCCCGGCCCTGCTTGAGGCCGAGCCCCAGCAGTACATCGAGATGAGCCATGAACTGGCCAAGGAAAAGGGCGTCAAAAACGGCGACGTGGTCATCGTGGAGAGCCTGCGCGGCAAGACCCAGGCCGTGGCCATGGTCACGGTGCGCGTCAAGCCCTTCACCATCATGGGCAAGACCACGCACCTGGTGGGGATGCCCTTCTGCTTCGGCTGGACCAAGCCAAAGTGCGGCGACACCACCAACCGCGTCACCGTGTCCATCGGCGATCCCAACACCAGCATTCCGGAATACAAGGCCTGCCTGGTGAACGTGTACAAGGCGACCAAGGTCACCGAGCTGTAGGCGCAAACGACAAGGAGCGACGACATGCCAAAGGCATTTTTCATCGACACCACGAAATGCACAGCCTGCCGGGGTTGCCAGGTGGGCTGCAAGGAGTGGAAGGACTTCCCCGCCGTGCCCACCAAGCAGCGCGGCACCCATCAGAATCCGCCAGACCTGACGCACTTCAACTTCAAGCTGGTGCGCTTCGCCGAACACATGGACGCAAAGGGCACGGTGACCTGGAACTTCTTCCCGGACCAGTGCCGCCACTGCCTGGACGCCCCGTGCAAGTCCGGCGCGAGCCTGCCGGATTCCATCATCATCGACAAGGACACCGGGGCGGTCATCTACACCGAGAAAACGGCCAAGGAGGACTTCGAGACCATCCGCGGCTCCTGCCCCTACGACATCCCGCGCCTGAACCCCAAGACCAAGCGCATCGTCAAGTGCGACATGTGCATCGACCGGGTGAAGAAGAACATGCTGCCCATGTGCGTGAAAAGTTGCGCCATGGGGGCCATGCACTTCGGCGAGCGGAGCGAGATCCTGGCCAAGGCGGCCAAGCGGCTCGCCGCCGTGCAGCGGGAGTTCCCCAAGGCGCAACTGTGCGACATGGATTCCGTCAGCGTGATCTACCTGATCGCCGACGAACCGGCCAAGTATCACAAGTTCGCCGTCGCCGACGCGGCAGGCGCTCCGGGCATGACCAGGCAGGAGTTCTTCGCCGGCATGTTCGAGCCCCTGCGCCGCGCGGCCAAGCAGATCCAGGGCTGATACCCCTCCATCCACGCGGGGCCGTCCGGTTTCTCCAGAGCCGGGCGGCCCCGCCCCTTTGCCCGCATAGCCGCAAGGAGCAGCAACGCACATGGAAACCATCGAAGTCACCCTGGCCCGCGAACTTGGGATGAATCCCGCCCTTGAGCCTTTGGCCGCCGCTTTCGGACCGCTGCTCATCTCCCGGGACCTGCGCCGCCAAGCCGCCCCAGGCTGGCGGGGCACCCCCCCGGAGCTGGAGCCGGAAGCCTTTTCCTCAGGACGCCCGCTGCTGCCGGAGGGCGGCTTCCAGCGCCCTGATGCGGACCTTTGCTCGGCGTTGAAGGACCTTGTCCCGCTGCTGCGCGCCAGCCTGCCGGGCCTGGACAGGGAGCTTGCCGCGCTGGAGGACGCAGTGGCACTGGGGAGCCTCACGCCGGAAGTCCTGTGGGCTGCGGCCTTCGGGCGCGATGCCAGCGTCGCGGGCATCGCGCCGGAGTTGCTGTCCTTTGTGGCCGCCGAGACGGTGCGCCCCTTTCTGGAGCGCCAGGCCGAGGACCTGGCGGCGCTCATCAGCGGGCTGCCCTGGCAGGGAAACGTGTGCCCGCTGTGCGGCGGCGCGCCGCACATGAGCGTGCTGCGCAAGCCCGAAGGGAACGAGGCCTTCATCACCGCCCATGGCGGCAAGCGCTTCCTGCGTTGTTCCTGCTGCGCCACGGAGTGGGCGCACAAACGCGTGTCCTGCCCGTCCTGCGGCTGCGAGGAGCCAGACGAATTGGTGGTCCTGCGCGACCCGGAGCGCCCCTTCGAGCGCGCGGACTGCTGCACCCGCTGCAAAGGCTTCCTCCTCTGCCTGGACAGCGCGGAACTCGTGGCCGTGCCGCATCCGGACGCCGCGGCGCTGGTCATGGCGCCGCTGGAGGCCAGGGCCATTGCGCGGAAATTCCGCCCGCTGGCCGGGCACATCTGGAGCGGGCTCATGGCGTGAACGGCGCCCCCCGCTTCGACCGGACGCCTCGGTACACCGAAGGCAGAGGCCTGCAAGGGCATCCACAAAAAACATGCGGGGGGAACGGCGCTCATGGCCCTCCCCCCCCTTTTTGGGTTGTGCGGATTATCGCCCGGCTCCCCTCCCCGCGGGTCTTGGCAGGAGCTCTTTCCCTCCGCTTTGCGCGAGCCACACCAATACCGCTGGCTGCACCAGAGCCAGCACGATGGAAAGCCCCGCCACCGTGGTCATCCCGACCAATGCGCCGCTGTCCGCCGTGGTGAGAATGGCCGAGGACAGCAGCGCGCCCAGCCCGTTGCCCAGATGCTGCACCGAGGCGGCAAGAGACATGAACGCCCCCCGTTCGTGCGGCTGCGGCAGCTTGGAGCCTTCCGCCGCCGCCGAGACGTCCCTCATGCAGACCAGGGCGGAGAACATGACGAACACCACCAGCAGGGAACTGATGCTCGGATGCATGAACCCGTCCGCAATGAAAAGCCCCAGAAGCGCGGTGGTCGCCAGGTTCAGGGGAATCGGCCCGACCTTGTCGTTGAGCCGTCCCGCGATCTGGACCGCGACCAGGCTGACGATTCCAGCCGCGAAGTACAGCGTGCCCAGCTGTTCTCTGGGAAAATCCCTGTTGAACTGGTAGAATGCGGAGATATTGGTAATGATGAGGAAGGAGGAAATCTTGGACGAGCCGAACATGGCCAGGGCCATGCAATGGGCCTTTTCGCGCAGCAGCGCCCCAAAGCGCCCCGCCGTCTTTGCGGCCCGGGCACGATGGCCGGTCATGGACGGCATGGTCGCCGCGATGACTGCGAAGACAAGGGCCCCCACGGCGGAAATGACGTAGAACGGGCAGGTCCACGATCCCAGCCGGGCCAGCTCCAGGCCGAAGGGCAGCGCCACGATGGCGGAAACGGAAAACGTTCCCATGACAATTGCCAGGGCGCGTCCCCGTCTCTGTGGAGGCACGGCGTCGGTGGTGATGGTCAGGGCGATGGCCGCCGCTGGCCCTCCGAACATGCCTGCCAGGATACGGCAGAAGATCAGGCCCAGAAGGCTTTGCGCCAGAGTCGTGGCCACGGTGCTCAGGCTCAGTCCGGCCACGGCGGCGAGGGCCACGCTTTTCCTGTCGAACCTGTCGAGAAACCCGGCGCATAGGATTCCGGAAAAGGACACAGCCAGCGTGTAGCAGCCGCAAATAATCCCGATGTCCGAGTTGGTCACGGGCAGGACCTTGGCGATATCGGGGCCCAGTGGCATGACCATCATGAAGTCCATGATGTTCACGAACTGGATGAGCGCGGCGATCAGGACGATTTTCCCCTCTTCCCCAAGCGAGAGACCGCGGAGAATGGTGCGTGCATTCATGAAACGCATGGCAAACACCGGCTCAGAACACAACCAGATCGCCGTTGCCGACATACAGGTTTGCTCCCGTGTCAGGGGCGTTCTTCGCCAGCCTGTCGTAGGCCCGGAAACCATCGGTCCCAGGCACGACTGGAACGCCCTGCTCCTGTGCCCGTCGGGCCCAGACCCGCCCGGTGCAGTGGTTGCAAGCAACTTTCCGCATCCCCGACGCCTGTATCTTGTCGATGCTGCCCTGCATTTCCGGATGCCATTTTTCCAGGGGGGCGATGTGCAATCCTCCATAGCATCCGTACATCCTGCCTCCATCCAAGAAATTCGCCGCCGCATGGTCGATCAGCCGTCCGATGCCGGGATGGCCGCAACCTGTAACAATGACATAGCCCTTGTCCCTGACCTTGACGTAGACCACGTTTTCCCCCCGCACTCCGAGCGGGATGTCCACATCCAGCATAGCAATGGCAACACCGAGCTGCGGGACGCACATACCACCGGCAGGCACTGCTGTACGCGGCCCGGTGTGCGGGAAGCTGTTGCGGGGATTGCCAGAAAGCGCGGAATAGTCCGCGCCATCGAGCAGGCGAAGGCTTTTCTCCTGCAATGTGGCCGGAAAAATGATGGGGATACCGGGGTCGTTCTTCAGCGTGCTTTCCAGCCCCCAGAAGTGGTCGTTGTGATCGTGGGAAATTATGAGCCCTGCAATCGTACGATTTCGCAGCATTTCATCGACGCCACTTTTGGCAAAGGCATGATCCATCCAGGCGGTGCTCCAGCCCGTGTCCAACAGATAGCTGGTCTTCCCGCCCTCAAAATCCTCGACAGTCAGAAGCGCGCTGTATCCTCCTGCATTGTCCGGAGCGAAAGGAATGTCGTACTGATTCATGGAAGGGCCGCCAGCCCTGCGCACATCGTTGGCGATCATTTCCGTATCAAACCAGCCCACCTCGGAAACGCATTTGATGGTCAGCCCCCGAACCTCGCCGAAATCCAGCTTCGGGGCGCTGGCCTGCAGCTCAGGGAGACAAAACAATCCGGACATTCCGACTACGGATGCCCCGGCCAGTGTCTTGAGAAACGCTCGACGATTCGCCTCCATATGCAACCTCCTCCAGGCTGTTAGCCCAGCTTGTCGGACCGGATGGATTTGTGCGGCATTCCGCCTGCGCGATAGAGCCGCACCCCGTTCCTCCCTCAATCCTGAACGGATCGGAAAGGAAACGCATGCACGCACCGGGCGTTTTCTTGTCTGTGGAGGTCGTTTCGATGCGAAACCGTCACTGCATGACTGCGGGAAACAGCAGGGGAAAGAGGTCAGGAAAGCAATACGGCGAACGCAACACTAGCTGTCGGAGTGGAGAGTGGAAACATTCCTGCGCAATGCGCTAGGACTGATGCCGAAGCGACGGGAAAACAGACGGGTCAAATGGGCTGGACTGGAAAAACCCACGGCGTAGGTGGCTTCCGTCACGTTCGCCTCGCCCGACTCCAAGAGCATCTTTGCCTTTTCAAGGCGCTCGCTCCGTAGAAATTCGAAAACCGAAACCCCATAGATCTTGCGGAATCCTCGGGTCAAGGTGGTCACGCTCAAGCCCGCCCGCGCAGCCAGTTCGGCAAGGGACGGAGGAGAAACCATGTTCTCCTGCAGAATTCGCCGGACATGACGAAATTGCGAGGTTCCAGCCAAGGCAGGGAAATTGCCCGCCGGAGCGGCGGAGTTCGGCCCGGCATTGGGACTATTGGGGCCGCATGGACAACCTGGAAAACCTAAGGGATCAGGGTTCAGTTCGGACATGATGTGCGAAATGAGTTCCAAGGCTTTGGCCTCCAGAAAGACCATGCCTGCGCGCCCCCGGTAGGGGCAGAGGAATATCTGCTGCACTGCTGCCTGCATGGCGACATTCATGGGGAAAAGTCGATGATCCGCCCCTACCTTTTCCCAAACAGCCGAAAGCCCTAGGTTGGCCCCCAGGGAATCGAAGAGGGAACACTGTATGCTGATACAGGCAAAGCGGATATCCTCGCCGGGCGCGCATCCATGGATACCTTCCCGGCTTGGGGGCGCCCATACGGCGGCATACCGGGGCGGAACCACGACCTCCTGTTCCACATCCCGAATCCGGTTGCGGATGGTCCCGGACAAAACAAACGCCAGCTCGCAAGTCCCACAGCTGGAGCGAAAAGGAAACACCCCAGGGCGTTCGAGACGAAAATCGCCTAGACGGATGTCGATCCCAGGACGGATGGAGATTTTCCGCTCTCTGTCACCGAAAAAACTGGTGGGAGCAAAGACGGACATGGCGGACATGCGCACTCCAAGATCGTGAAAATTGGCAATACGGGCACAAAGACGGCACCTCCGCAGCATAGGTTCTCGTCCGGAACGCGTCAACACGCTTCGGACGCGACTCCTATTGGGGCGAAAATCAAGCTATCCGATGCTCCATGGACACCAAAACACACCCCTTTTGGGACACATTGCCCTGGAATGACTTTCGCCTCGTCCTCGGAGAGCTGACCTACGCGGTCGGCGACAACGGCATAGCCGAACACCAGAATTTCTTTTCCGTCGGTGCCGACATGCCGTGTATCTTCGGACCACTTCAATCTTGAGGGTGGCTTCCCGGTTGACGTTGGCCTGGACAATGCGGCTGTACGCCGTTGGCGTCAGGTTGCCCAGACGTGAATGAGGCAACACCATGTTGTGTGGTGCCGACGCCCCTTGCACAGCGGTTCCACGCAATGGCCAGGACTCCGTCCCATGCTTGCTGCCCTTGCCGCAACCCCGTGTGACCAGCCGCAGGACAGCCAGCCGCCCCGCCCGTGATCCCGTCGGCATCAAGGCGGCCTCAAATGACCCGGGCGGAACAGCGCTTCCACAAATCATGGCACGGGCGCACGCGAACCCGATCAGCCTGCCTTGGCTGTCCAGGTCCGGGGTTCCGATCAGCCTCTCCCCCAGCCCGCATGGAGCAGCCTTCGCCGCGGCCGAAGCATAGCTCAAAAAAATACCATCAGCACAATGGATTGACTCTGCTTGTGCACACGACATACCTTGTGATCAAATTCACATAAGGCATCATTGAACAGTCTCATTCGAAGGGAAACGCCCACAAGGAGACGACATGCAACTCACGTACGCCCAGTACGCAATGTCTGCAGGTGCCCTGATTGCTCTCGTGAGCGAGGTGTTGGCGTTTCGATCCCTGAAAGAGCTTAAGCGGCTGACGGCATACTCCGCATGTGCCCAACTCGGATATGCGCTTGTGGGCGTTGGTTCGGGAGAACCGGTCGGGACGCTAGGGGCCGCCTTGCAGCTGCTCTACCAGGCTGCGGCCAGGGCCGTGTGGTTCCTGTGCCTGCGCCGATTGGCGGCGGAGCAAGGCGACTCTTCCCTTGCGGCGCTGGCGGGGACGGGCGCCCGTCGTCCGGGCCTTGCGCTGCTGCTGGGCTTCTCCATGTTCACGGCCATCGGCCTGACGCCCTTCACCGCGCCTCCGGGCAAGGAGTTCCTGCTCCTTGCCGCGGTGCAGAAGGGCAGCCTCCTTGTCGCCCTTGCCCTTGCCGCAGCGGGAATCTTCGCCGCACTGTATACGGTGCGCGTTGTTCATGCGGTGTGCCTGAAGAAGGGGGTGGAGCCGGAGCCCAAGTCCGCGTATTTCGCCGGTGTCGGCGTCGGCGGGCTGCTGTTGGCGGGAGCGCTGGCCCTGGCCTGCCTCTTTTCCGGGCCGCTTACGGGACTGCTGGCCGGACTGCTTCAAGGCCGTGTGGACGGCTCCACCGCAGCCGCAGGCCACGTGGCCGGGCTGGCGGATTGGCCGCTTCCGGTGATGATCGCCTACCTGGGCGCCTTTGCACTGTTCGCCATCGTCCGCTTCGCTCCGAAGCTGCGGGGTCTGGCGGCACTGGTCCTTGCCGCCGCAACGCTTGGGGCGGTCATGGCCGCTCCTGTCGCCGGGTCTGCGATAGAGCCGCTGCGCCAATTCTTCACCCTGCTCTTCGCCATGGGCGGCGGCCTGATCGTGGTGTATTCCATCGGCTACATGGATGGCCAGGAAGGCGAGGACCGCTATTCCTTCTTCCTGTTCCTCCTGTTCGCTTCGCTCATCGGCCTGGCCTCGGCCACGGAGGCGGCCGCTTTTTACAGCTGCTTCGAAATCATGACGTTCTCCTCCTATATGCTTGTGGTGCACAAGCGCACGGACGAGTCCCTCGCGGCGGGCGCGCAGTACCTGGTGATGTGCGTGGGCGGCGCAGGGGCCATGCAGGTCGGCCTGCTGGCCCTGACCGTCACCGGCACTCCCGATGTTCTGGGGAGCATGGCCGTAGCCCTCTCGGCGTACAGCCCGGCAACGGTTGCGGGCGTGGCGCTAATGGTGCTGGCGGGCTTTACGGTGAAGGCGGGCTTTTTCCCGCTGCACGCCTGGCTTCCCGCCGCGCACCCCGTCGCGCCGTCCTCCATATCGGCCCCGCTGTCCGGCCTGCTGACCAAGGTCGGCGTGTTCGGCGTGGCCCTGGTGGTGTCGGCGCTGGCCAGCACGCCGCTTGCGGGCGGATACGGCCAGTGGGTGCTGTGGCTCTTGACCGCAATGGCGGCCGCGACCTTCATTCTGGGCGAGCTGATGGCCCTGGCGCAGCAGGATATCAAGCGCATGTTGGCCTATTCCACCCTGGCCCAGATCGGGGAGATTGGTCTTGTCCTGAGCCTGGGAACCTTTGCCGCCACGGCAGGCGCGCTGGCCCACGTGCTGAACCACGCGGTGATGAAGGACCTGCTCTTCCTCGCGGCGGGCGGCATCATCCTGCGCGCAGGCAGCCAGCGCCTAGGCGATCTGGCGGGCATGGGCAAGGCCATGCCGTTCACCGGCGTCTGCATGGCCGTTGGCCTGGTCTCCATAATGGGCCTGCCGCCCATGGGCGGATTCTTCAGCAAGTTCCTCATGCTCAAGGCCGCGCTGGACGCAGGGCAGCCGTGGATGGCCGCGTTGATCCTGGTCGGCGGTCTCATCGGCTGCATTTACTATGGCCGGATCATCAAGGTGTTGTTCTTCAGCAAGTACGAAGGCGCGGCCGTGGCTCCGCTGCCGCTGACCATGGGCCTCGCCATCGGCGCACTGGCTGCGCTGGCGCTCTGTTCAGGCGTTTTCCCGACCCAGTGGGTGGCGCTCATCCTGCCCGCGGCAGGCGCTCTTTTCCCGGCCGGGGGGGCCCTGCCCGACATCAGCATTCACTGGTCGGGCGCGGCTGTCCTGCCGCTTGCGGGCGCGGCGCTGGCGATCCTTCTGCGCCGCAACCTGAAGGCGGTCGGCGCCGCGGCCACCTTGAGCCTTGTGCTGGCCCTGGGCTGGGCCATTGCCGGAGCCGGTTTCCCGACAGACCTGCAACGCTATTTCGCCCTGCTGGTGCTGGCCCTGGGCGCGCTGAACGTCGCCTACTCCGCCGGCTACATGTCGCACAGCCACAGCCCCTGGCGCTTCTTCGCGGTCTTTTTGACCATGATCAGCGGCCTGGTGGGCATGACGACGGTCGGTTCGCTCGTGGCCTTCTTCTGCTTCTGGGAGATCATGAGCAGCTGGCCGCTGTTCTTCGCCATCATCCACGAGGAAACGCCCTCGGCCCTCAAGGAAGGCACCAAGTACTTCCTGTTCAACATCGCGGGCGCCTCGTTCCTGTTCCTGGGCGTGCTGCTCCTTGGGCACGGCTGCGGCGGATATGACTTTGAGGTCGTGGCAAGGGCCGTCGCGTCCTCGCCAGCTGGCGTGTGGCTGCCCGGCATATGCCTGATGGGCGTCGGTATGCTCATGAAGGCGGCCATGCTGCCGGTGCGCATCGACTGGCAGATGCACCCGGCCACCGCGCCCACCCCGGTGAGCGGCTACATCTCGGCCATGCTGCTGAAGAGCGGCCCCTTCGGCATCATGCTGCTGCGCTTCGTCCTGGCCCAGGGGGCCAGCGGCGACGCGGCCCAGGCCTTGGACACGGCCATGTACGTGGGCGCCTGGATCGGCGGCGTCACCATCCTGTATGCGGGCGTCCAGGCGCTGTTGCAGACCGGCATCAAGGAAATGCTCATCTACTCCACGGTCAGCCAGCTCGGCTATGTGGTGCTCGGCGTCTGCCTGGGCACTTCGCTTGGCGTCACAGGCGGACTGCTGCACCTGTTCAACCATATGCTCTTCAAGGATCTGGCGTTCTTGTGCGCAGGCGCGCTGATGTTCGCCAGCCACGCCCACAACCTGGAGGAACTTGGCGGCATGGGCCGCAAGATGCCGATAACCTTCCTGTGCTTCAGCGCGGCCCTGTTCTCGGCCGCGGGGATGCCGCCCTTCAACGGGTTCAATTCCAAGCTTGTCATCTACTACGCCCTCATTGAACGCGGCGAGCTGGTGCTGGCCATCATCGCCATCCTGTCGAGCGTCATCACCTTGGCGTACTTTCTCAAGTTCATGCATGGGGCGTTCTTCGGCCAGCTGACGCCCGCTGCGGAGCGCGCAACGGAAGTCGGTCCGGCCATGCGGCTGCCGATCATGATCCTGGGAGGGCTGTGCCTGCTCACCGGCGTGTTTCCGGGTCTGGCGCTCATCCCCCTTGCCGGTCTGGAACAGACCCTGGGCATTACGCCGCCGCAAGTGGGGCTTACGGGCATCGTTTCTGGCTACGGCGCCATGAACATGACGCTGCTGAGCTTCATGCTCCTCGCCGTGGGCGGCGGCGTGTGGCTGGGCGTCGCGCGGCTCACCGCCCGGAGAGTGCGGCGCACGGCCATCCACACCTGCGGCGAGACCAGCGTGGATCAGCGGCTCACGCGCATCAGCGCTGGCGATCTCTACGCTGCCCCGATCAAGCTTTTGGCCGGCCTGTCCAAGGGTCACTTCTCTCTCAAGCGCCTGGGAGGACAGCATGACTGATGTCACTGAAGCGGTTTTCGCCATCCTGCTCTTCCCCGGCGGACTCTTTGTCCTCACCCTGGGGCTGCTGCTCAAGGGCGTGGACAGAAAGGTGGTGGCCCGGCTGCAGCGGCGCGTCGGCCCGCCCCTGTACCAGCCCGCGCTCGACATCATCAAGCTCCTGACCAAGGAGACGCTCATTCCGGATACAGCCAACGAGCTGGCCTTCCGGCTGGCGCCGGTGCTGGGGCTCACCGGCATGTTGGTGACAGCGGCGCTTATGCCCATCGGCGGCGTGTGGAACGGCGTGAGCGGGCTGGGCGACCTGCTTGTCCTGCTCTATCTGCTGCCCATCCCGGCCATGGGGCTTATGCTCGCGGGCGGCTCCTCCAGCTCGCCTTACGGCTCGTTGGGCTTCTCCCGCGAGATGTGCATGATGTTCGCCTATGAGATGCCGCTCATCGCCTCGTTCCTTGCGGTGGCGGTGCGGGTGGGCGGCGCAAGCGGCTCGCTTTTGTCCCTTCCCGCCATCATGGACTACCAGTTCCAGCACGGGCCGCTGCTTTTCGACCCGGTGATGCTGCCCGCGGCCCTGGCGCTGATCCTCTTCATCCCCGGCACCATGGGCCACGGACTGTTCGACATTCCCGAAGCCGAGCCCGAGGTCATCGAAGGACCGCTGCTCGAATACTCCGGCCCGCTGCTGGCGGTGTTCCACCTCATGAGCGCGGTGAAGCTGGTGGTGGTGCTGGAGTTGGGAGTTGCGCTCCTGTTCCCGAATCCCCTCGTGACCACCGGGGGCGGAGGAGTGCTGGTGAACCTTCTTTGGCACATTATGAAGTGTTTGGTGCTGCTTATGGTTTCGGTGACGTGTTTTCGGGCTGCCACTGGTCGGCTGCGCCTGGACCAGGGCTTTTCGTTCTTCGTGAAGTACACCTCACCGCTGGCGCTCGTCAGCCTGGGGCTGGCGTTCCTGCTGCGTTAAGGAAGGGTGCCTGATGCTTCAACTCATAAGCGAACTCGCCTCGCGCTCCCCCTGGATCTACCGCATCAACGCGGGCTCCTGCAACGGCTGCGATGTGGAAATGGCCACCACGGCGCTTATTCCCCGCTATGACGTGGAGCGCCTGGGCTGCAAGTATTGCGGCAGCCCGCGACATGCGGACGTGGTGCTCATTTCCGGTCCGCTGACCTTGCGTGTGCGCGACAAGGTGCTCCGGGTCTACAACGAGATTCCGCATCCCAAGGTCACCGTGGCTGTGGGCGTGTGTCCGGTTTCCGGCGGCTGCTTCCGCGACGGCTACTCCGTGGGTGCGGACATCGACCATTACATCCCGCTGGACGTCATTGTCCCCGGCTGCCCGCCAAGGCCGCAAGCCATCATGGAAGGCGTGCTCAAGGCCGTGGGCATCTGGCGCACCAGGCTTGAGGAGGGCGTATGCTCCCATTCCTGAAAATCATGCTGCGCAACCTGTTGCTTGGGCCATCCACGGACCCGTTTCCCTTTGCGCCCGCGAAGACCCATGAGAATTTTCGCGGCTGCGCCGAGTTCGATCCGGAAAAGTGCATTCTCTGCGGCATCTGCCAGCACGTGTGCGCTGCGGGCGCAATCCAACTCCGCCCAAGCGAAGACGGTTCTGGAATGCAGTATCTACTGTGGCACAACTCCTGCGTCTTCTGCGGAATGTGCGCCCACTACTGCCCCACAGGCGCCCTGACCATGTCCAACAACTGGCACCTTGTCCATACGGGCGCGGAAATGTTTTCAAACTGCATTTCGAGCTTCATTCCCTTTGGCGAATGCGCCCAGTGCGGCGCAAAGATCCAGCCGCGCCCGCAGGCCATCATCGACAAGCTCGGCGTGCGCAGTCCCGAGCGTTTCCTGCTCTGCCCGCAGTGCAAGCGCCAAAGCATCGTCCGAAACGTCGCGCAGGTCCGCTCCACTCGCAGACAGGAGAACACATGAACGACACAGCGCTGCAATCCCTGGAACAGGCGGTCTCCATGGCTCTTGGCACGGGGTTTCTAAACTGGACCTCGGATGTGAACGGCAACCGGTTCGGGTGGGTGAAGCTGGGCACCCCGGAGAGCCTGCTCTCCATCGCGCCCCCGCTGGCCCAATGCGGGGCCCGCCTTATGACCGTAACCGCCTACCGCGGCGACAAGTTCGGCCGCATGGAGATGGAGGGGCACGAGGTGTCGTACCACTTCGACCTGGAAGGCGTGGTGGTGACCGTCTCGGTCTGCCTGCCCGACACGCCGCCCACTGTTCCCTCCATCACTCCGTGGTTCAAGAACGCGGACTGGAATGAACGCGAGTTCGCCGAGCTGTACGGAATTGTTCTGAAAGACCACCCGAACCCGCGCCGCCTGTTCCTCGATTCGAGCCTGGACGCGGCCATCCTCGACCGCCTGGTCCCGCTCTCCACCATGATGAACGGCGCTTCGACCACAACCCTGTGGGAAAAGGTGTTTTCGGGTAAGCAGTTGCCGGAGTGGACCAAGGGAGGGAACAACTGATGTCCTCCACCACCTATACCTTGCCCATCGGTCCGCTGCACGTGGCCCTTGAAGAACCCATGTACTTCGACATCCAGGTCGAGGGCGAGAGCGTGCGTTCCGTGGAGATTTCCGCCGGCCATGTGCACCGCGGCATGGAAGCCCTGGCCATGCAACGCAACTACTTCCAGAACGTCACGCTGACTGAGCGGGTCTGCTCGCTGTGCTCCAACAGCCACCCGGCAACATACTGCATGGCCGTGGAGAACTTGAGCGGCCTTGTCGTCCCCGAGCGGGCCAAGTATTTGCGGGTCATCGCCGACGAGGTAAAGCGCATCGCGTCGCACCTCTTCAATGTCGGCATCATGGCCCACCTTACCGGATTCGACTCCCTGTTCATGCACGCCATGGAAATTCGGGAAATCATACAAGATGCCAAGGAAGGCGTGTATGGCAACCGCATGAACCTGGGCCAGTGCATCATCGGCGGCTGCCGCCGCGACATCGATGCATCCACCGGCCCCTTTCTTCGTGGCCAACTCGAACTGCTCAAGCCACAGCTCGACGAACTTTACGGAGTCTTTGAACGCGACCCGCTCATCCGCACCCGAACCCAGGGCATCGGCATCCTGCCCGTTGAAGAAGCCAAGCGCCACGCTGTTGTCGGCCCCGTGGCCAGGGCTTCCGGCGTGGCCTACGACGTTCGCCGCAAGACGCCGTATGCGATCTACCCCGACATCGACTTCGAGGTACAGACCGACACCAGGGGCGACGTGCATTCACGGGCGCTGCTGCGCCTGCGCGAGGCGGTCCAGTCGGTGAAGATCGTTGAGCAGTGCCTGCGCCAAATTCCCAGCGGGCCGATCAACACCAGGGAGATACCGGTGATCCCGCCGGGGGAGGCGGTGGCCCGAAGCGAAGCCCCCAGGGGCGAGGTCTTCTACTATGTGCGCTCGGACGGGACGGATACCCCCCAGCGTTTGAAGTGGCGTGTTCCGACCTACATGAACTGGGAAGCGCTGCAGGTCATGCTGGCGAACTGTCAGGTCGCCGACATCGCGCTGATCGTGAACAGCATCGACCCGTGCATCTCGTGCACAGAGCGCTAGGCACGCCTGTTCTTTCTCAAGACGTTTGCGTGCAGTGGCGAATCTGGATGCGCTTACATGGCTACGAAAACGAGTACAAACATACCAGGTTGATGAAATGCACGAGTCATCGATGGCGACAAGCATTCTGCGCATTGTGACAGACGAAGCGCAAAAGGCGCACGTAAGTGCAGTGACGCAGGTTTGCCTGTGCATCGGAGACCTGGCTGGAGTGGAAGCCACGACCCTTACTGCCTGCTTTGAAATGCTGTCCGAAGGGACCGTTGCGGACAAGGCGAGACTGCTCATCAAGCGCATTCCGGCCACCGGAACGTGCACGGTTTGCGGAGCGGAGGCAATTGGTCGGGGAAGAATGCTCAAATGCCCCTTGTGCAAGACAGCCTCCGTGAAGCTGGCCACCGGACGTGAGTTCTATGTGGAAAGTATAGAAGTCCAAACACAGTGCAGAGGTGATGAACATGCAGAACGGTAGCCATAACTACATCGTTCACGCCAACCCGGACAGATGCATCGGCTGCAGGAAATGCGAAATGGCCTGCGTAAGCGCGCATGTCAACATGCCTTACAAGGAGGCGAAGAAGCGCGGACTGCCGCTTATGCCCCGCATCAAGGTCGTGAAGGTCGGCGACATCAAGTTCCCGACCCAGTGCCACCACTGCGATGACGCCCCCTGTGCCAGCGCATGTCAATTCGGCCTCATCCACCGCGTTGATGGCGTGGTCCGGGTCAACGAGGAGTTGTGCGTGGGGTGCAAGATGTGCGCGATGGCCTGTCCCTTTGGCGCCATCGAGGTTGGAGTGGAGGGCGAGACCGGCTTCTGCGGGCGCAAGAACCAGGCATCGGCCAAGAAGTGCGACCTGTGCCAAGAGTGGCGCGCCGAAAACAACAAGGACGTGTGCGCGTGCGTCGAGGCGTGCCCGAAGAACGCGCTGGAAATCGTTGATATTTCCTCACCCTATGTCGAGATCGCCGCAAAGATGAGCGCCATCCAGCTCTCTCGGCTGCGCGAGGCCCGTCGAGAGCAGGCAACGCCCCCGGCGCCGCAGGTCAAGACCTTGAGCGCGCCACACCTGGGATAAGCCGGGCCAGGCTTGCGGGCAGGGCCGGACGAACGGATCGGCGCGGTCGGCGTACACCGACGCGTATTCAAGACATTGCGGGAAGGTCCGCGTGGGCATGGTCGTCCACCACTACCCGAAACAATCACCAGGAGGATTTATGGAACTGTGCATGACCATTACCGGACGCTGCTGCGACCTTGCCCTGCATCCCGTATCCTTTTCCACAGCGCAAAAGGTTCGGGAGGAAGGCCGCGGCATCTACAAGACGAAGTACCTGGAGTGGTGGCGCAAGGGCAACACCTGCACCTGCGGCATGAAACTCGGAGAGGACTCCATGGTGGAAGTGACCGTGGACGGCAAGCAGATGCTGTTCAACCCTCAGCCGATAAAGGACGCGGCCGTGCTGCTGCGCCGCCGCATGTACCTGGACAGCAAGGCCCGCTTCCTTGCCCTCATGGGCTACGTTGACGAAGTCTGCTCGCTTACCTGGCGCTGGGAGAACGTGACCGAGTTCAATCCCCAGAAGTTCGACTTTTTCGTGCATCGCTGGGACCGCCTCATGCATGAGGACGGATTCTACATCGTGGACGATGCGCGCTACAATGGACACTTTGCCACAGAGCACCTCTGGGGCGAACGCGGGGGACACAGCATGATCGACCCCGTGGTCATCGACCTGGAGGACGTGCGCCGGGAGATCCAGGGCGGCTACGTGTCCGTCGCCTGACAAAACCGGCTTCGACGCACCGGGGACGGCAAAGGCACCATCGGCGTGTATAGCTGGACCACCAAAGCGGAGGGGGCTTCGTCCCCCGCCGCTCCTCCCAGGCCCGCGTTCTCAAATTGAATGACACGGATTCTCATTTCTCGTGCGCGCCCACAGCAACGAAAAAGGGCTTGCGAATCGCTTCGCAAGCCCTTGCTTTTCTTGAGTGGTGGAGCTGGAGGGAATTGAACCCACGGCCTCTTGAATGCCATTCAAGCAGGGCACTATGCATGCTCCGAAATAATTGGTTAATTTTTTGAATGCACTACAAAAATACGACCTTTCCGGGACTTTTGTAGTGCGGATTTGTAGTGCAAAGGGAGGGCGTTCCACGTGTTTCATGTGCCGCAGACGTCATCTGAAGTCGACGCCCTTCAAACAGGGAAATAAGAAGCCGACACCATGTTGTCCGTGCCTTGAGACACCTCCTATTTCAACACCAAGTTTTCTCCATCCCTTTCTATGTCGCCAGCCAGCGCCAGCAGAGTCACGCCCTTCTGCATGTGCGCGCGGACATTCTGCGTCACGCGTCTGAAGCCCAGAAGGCGGGCGGTTTCCTGCTCCAGGACATCGCGCGAGGCCGAGATGTGCTGACGAAGCACGTGGCGGGCGGCGTTGGCGATCTCCTCCGGCGGAATCTCGCCGGGGTCGCGCTGGCTCTCCTCGCTGCCTCCCGGAATCCTGAATCCCGTGTAGGCATCAGGAGGGGTCTGTCTCTCCCAAAGGAATGTTTCGTCCTTGCCACGGCGAACCAGGACATCGCTCGTGTTCTTGGCCACGCCGAGCACCCGCTCCTTGCACTTCTCCGTTGCTTTGGTGAAGCCCCAGCGCGCGGCGACGCGCCGCGTGAGCAACGTCAGGCTCATGGGCGCCTCGCGCTCCATGACCTCCAGCAGGGCCTGCCGAATCTGCGGTGTGCTCTGGGGCTGGTAGTATTCCTCCTGGGTGCCGAAGACGAGGGGCGCAAAGCTGGGCCTGTATTTCTCTAGGCTCTCGTCTGGAGTCGGCCTCATGGCCTGTCCCGCGGCCGGAGCGCTGGCGAACTGCTGTGCGCAAGCCTCGGGCACAACGAAGGCCGGGGGGGGACACGCCTCAGGCTCCTCCTGCTTTTCCGCCCGGCGGCGCAGCGCCTCCTCTATTGCAGCCTCCACCTTGGCCAGGGCGGCCTGCGCGTTCTGCCACCAGTCCGTGGACCAGATGCGGGCGATCTCCCAGCCCAGCCCGCGCAGCACCATTTCCCGCAACCTGTCGCGGTCGCGGGCGTTGCGTGAGCGGTGGTAATTGGCCCCGTCGCATTCAATGCCCAGGAGATAGCGGTCCGGACACTCCGGGTCCACCACGGCCAAGTCGATGCGGTAGCCGGAGCAGCCCACCTGGGCATGTACCGTGTGCCCCTTGGCTCGCAGGGCTTCGCAGACCTGCTGCTCAAAGGGCGAGTCGAAGTCTGCCGAGGGGTCGCGGGAGATGGCCTCGCGGATCGCCGCCATGCCGCGTTCCGCATATTCCATGTAGCATTTCAAGTCCTGCACGCCCCTGGCCCGTGTGCGCGCCAGGTCAATCTGCTCCGGCTTGAGCGAGGAGAACAGGACCACTTCCTTGCGTGCGCGGGTCACCGCCACGTTGAGCCGCCGCTCGCCACCGTCGCGGTTGAGCGGACCGAAGCTCATGCTCACCTTGCCTGCGGCGTCCGGGCCATAGCCCACGGAGAAGAAGATGGCGTCGCGCTCGTCGCCCTGGACGTTCTCCAGGTTCTTGATGAACACCCGATCCGGATTCTCGGGGTCGAAGAAGCGTTCAATCTCCGGGTGGTTCCTGCGCTCGACTTCCAACAGGTCGGCGATGAGGTCGCGCTGGGCCTGGCTGAAGGTCACCACGCCGATGCTCACCGAGGAAAGCACGGGGTCGAGCAGGCGCCGGACCATCTCGCTTACCAACGCCTCGGCCTCTATGCGGTTCGTGCGGGACTTGGACTTGTCGTAGACACCCGGCACGTGGCGGAAGCTCACGCCCTGCTCCAGGTGCGGAGAGGGGAACGTCAGTAGGCTGTTGTCGTAGTAGTGGTGGTTGCTGAAGGCGATGAGTCCCTCGTTGCGGCTACGGTAGTGCCAACGCAGGTGCAATTGCGGCAGTCTGGCCGCGAGGCATTCGTCCAGGATGCTCTCCTGGTCCGCCACGATTTCGTCATCCATGTCGATCTCGTCATCCTCGCGCTGGAAGAAGCTCGTGGGTGGCAGCTGCTTGGGGTCGCCCACGATGATGGCCTGTCGTCCGCGTGCGATGGCGCCCACGGCGTCCCACACGGGAATCTGTGAGGCCTCGTCAAAGACCACGAGGTCGAAGGGGGTCTGCCCGGCGTCCATGTACTGGGCGATGGACATGGGGCTCATGAGCAGGCAGGGCTTGAGCCGGGGCAGGAGGTTGGGAATCTTCTGCACCAGGGCGCGAATGGACATGTGGCTGCGCTGCCGCCGAAGCTGACCGCTCAGGACGCCCATTTCTGACTCGCTGTTAGCCGCTGCCCCGGCGATGGGCACACGGGCGGACAGGCGCGCATGGATTTCGGCCTGCGTCAGCTTGGTGTAGCGCTCGTCCGTGTCGCGGAACTGCCGGATCTTGTCCTCGAAGCCGGTGCTGAAGAAATTGCGCAGCACGGGCTCGGCGTGGACGACGCTTTCTACCCACCACTGGTAGTAACCGCGCTGGAACACGGGCTCGGCCTGTTCCGGCGTGATGCGTCCCTGCTCCAAGGCCAGCACCAAGGGCTTCAGACCAATATCCAGGGCCTCGTGGCGGGCCTTGCGCCACTGGCACCAGAGACGGAATTTGCCGAGGTGTTCGGTCAGCAAGGCAGCCCGGCTGACGATGCGTTCCAGGGACAACGCCTCGCCCGAGGCGGAGGCGAGGGAGACGCCCTTGCCGAAGCCCAGCAACCCGTCCAAGCGCTCCACGGCCTGGCGGAAACCCTTGCGGGCGGAAGAGTATGCTTCGACACCTGCGCAGAGACGGTCATAGTCGTTCCACAGCGTGGCGGCCCAGATGCGCTGAATGCCCGCTACGCCGCGCCCGGACAGGTTGGCGGCCTTGACGGCCTTGGCCCGGAGTGCCGTGGCCCGCGTCGAGAGCGTTTCCAGCTCCGCGTCCGTGATCTGACCCTCGGCCCAGGCAGAGCCAAGGATGCGGGCACCGGCATCGGATACGGCCTTCCACTGGCTTTCCAACTCACGCAACTCGCGGGCCTGGGCCAGGATGGACTCATAGCGGTCCGTGGCTGGCGCTTGCCCGCTCTTGGACACGGGACGCAGCGTCTTGGCGATGGCCCTGTTCTTGAACCAACGTCCCAGGCCCCAGCTGGCCTTGGCGGCCAAGTGCAGCGCGGCCAAGGCGTCCAGGTCGAGGGCGATGAGCTCCGGCGTGAATGCCGCGCCGAGGGACTCCCACAATGCCTTGCGACGGCGGCTCTTGCGCACCAGTTCGTCGATCTCCGAGCGCAGCGTGGGCCAGTCGGCGGCTTCGAGCAAGGGGGCTGGCGGACGCGGCTGTGCCGTCAGGCTTTGGCCCAGCTCCTCGTATTCGTTGAGGCGGGCGGGCTGGAGCTGCCCGATGCCGAGCAGCGGCAGCAGCGCGTTCGCCGAACGTTCAAGCTCGCCCACAACCACGGGTACGCTCTCCAAGGCCTCCTGGACCTCACGCTGTACCACCGGGCTCCAGTCCTCGCAGGCGACGCCCTCCCAGGGATGTCCGGCAGGGGTCCCGATGGCGCCTGAGGTGAGTGCCAATTGACGGGAGGCTTGATTCAGGCGCTCAAGAAGAGGCTGGTCGATGGCCTCCGGCGAGGACCAGGACAGGGCCACATGCAGCACGTCCGTAAGTCCGATGAGCTTGGACAGGCCTTGGAAGGCGGTTTCGCCGGAGCCCTGGACCTTGTGCAGAGCCTGAACATACTCGTTCAACTCCGCGCGCAGGGCGGCCAGACGCTCGGCTTCGCGCCGCCAGTGCTCGGAATCGAAGGTGGACGGGCCGGTGAGGGATTGGCCGAGCTGCTTGATGACCTCCTGCTTGCTGCTTTTGTTCGAGTGCAGTTCCAGGCAGAAATTCCCCAGTCCGCACTGGGCCAGGCGGTCGCGCACCACTGTGAGTGCGGCCATCTTTTCCGAAACGAAGAGCACGGATTTTCCGCAGGCCAGGCAGTGGGCGATGAGGTTGGTGATGGTCTGGGATTTGCCTGTGCCCGGAGGTCCATGCAGCACGAAGCTCTTGCCTTCTGCGGCGGCGTACACAGCCGCCAACTGCGAGGAGTCGGTCAGCACCGGGCAGAAGGTTTCCGTGGGCGAGTGGGAGTGGTCCAGCCGGTCGGCGTCGGGGAAGCCCCCGGAGTCCGGGAAGGGCAGGTCCGGCGTGTTGACTAGGTGGGACACGATGGAATTTTTAAGCAGCTCCTCGGTGCGTTCCTCAAGGTCCCGCCACATAAGGAACTTGGCGAAGGAGAAGAAGCCCAGGCAGGCGTTTTCCACAATCTCCCAGCGGTCGATCTTCTTTACGGCCTCGCGGAAGGTGCTCAGGATGAACGGCACGTCAACGCCGTGGTCGTCCTGGGGCACGGGGTCCATGCTGGGCAGGGTGAGCTGGAAGTCCTTGGACAGAAGCTCCAGCAGGGTGGTGTTGATGCGGGCCTCGTCGTCGCGCTTGCGCAGGCGGAAGCCCTCCAGGGCCGAACCGCGCATGACCTCCACGGGTACAAGAATGAGCGGCGCGAGCAGGCGCTTTTGGCTGGCCGGGGTCTCGTACCAGGCCAGAAAGCCCAGGGCGAGGTACAGGGTGCTGGCCCCGCCTTCTTCCATTTGCAGGGTGGCTTCGCGATAGATCTCCAGCATCTGGCGCGACAGCCTGTCGCGTCCGGCCTCGGCGCGCAGGCGTCTGGCCTTGAATTCTTCCTGCAGCACCACCTTGCGGGCGTCGTCGCCCGTTCTGCGGCGGAACACCTCGGCGCTGCGCGGATCGTCCTCGGCGAATTCGTTCGGGTTGGCCAGAACCTCGAATTTGTCGCCATCGGCGAGCGCGTCCTCCAGTGTGGCGATGTCCGGGCAGAGGATTTTCACGGCCTTGTTGGTGAACTTGAAGTTCAGCAGCTTGTTGCGGAGCGAAAGGTCGAGCAGCTTTCGCTTCCAGCGGTCCAGGCGCGTGGCCGGGGTCTCTGGTTGCTCCTCTGGTTGAGTGTCGGGCCGCACCGCCCCTTCCACCAGCGAGAGGTCGGGGGGTAAAGCCGCCCCGTCTGCCGCCTGCCCGGAATTTGCGCGCTCCGCCCCGCCAAGTGTGCCCCGCAGCGGCAGAGGACGGATGGCGGCCTTGCGGCACCTTGCCACATCCACCACGCAGACGAAGTCCTGCTCGCTCTCAAGTTTGGCCTTGCCCAACTGCACGGCGAGATTGAAGTCGTTTGGCGGCGCGGAAGTGAGCGTTGTCGCCTCCACAAGGCAGATCTCAGCAAGCTCGGCGCGCTTGCGCAGCCGCAGCACATCATCGCCCACCACATCGGGGAAGGTCTCCTCCACCAGCCAGAACCCGGCGAAGGCGTGCCCCTTGGTGAAGACCACGAGGGGATGGAGCCCGGCCTGCTCGAAACAGGAGGCCAGGAACAGGGCAAGGTCCAGGCAGGTGCCCAGGCCGTTCTCCAGGATGCGCTCGGCCAGGCGCACCTTCTGCCCGGCCTGCTCGAAGCTGGCCGGCGGCGAGATGTATTTGAGCCCACGCCGGCGGATGGCCTCGTAGATGGCGCCGCCCTGCCGGAGCGCGTCCTGCTTTTTCTTCGTCTGGTAGGCGCAGAGCGAGGCCCCGCGCTCCCAGCCGGAAAGAATGCCGGCGGCGTCGGCCAGAATGCCCTCCACCACCGGGTGATTCGGGGTGACAAAGGCCGCCAGCACCTCGGGCAGGGAGCGCAGGCCACTCCATTCGTCGTAGGCCAGCACGTCGATGCGCGCCGTCTCTTGCTTCAACTCCTGGCCGGAGGCGCTGACAGACACAGTGATGGTTCCGGCCACGCGCTCGGTGAGTTCCGCCAGGAACTTGGGCGAAAGTTGCAAGGGAACATGGCCGAAGGCATATGAGGCCCCCGGCTCCAGGCTGGTGACGCGCCCCTCCCACGTGCTCGCGAAGTCAGGCTCGACCTCAACGCGGACCAGCACATCCTTCAGGCACTCGCCGCCAGAATTGGTCAGGCGGAGCTGCTTGATGACCGGGACGTCATTCTGCTGGAGGGCATAGTTGACCGTGGGGTCGTGGATGAGTTCAAGGTCAAGCGCTTCCGGCATGGCGAGGCTCCTGTATGATTCGATAACGAAACAGCTACGTACATGGCTCAATCACCGCAAGATGTCTAGCGGCGTGAATAAAATGTATGCTTTGGGCACCTTTGCATGGCATGGCAAAAGCCTGTATGGGCCAGTGAATGGCTTGTCCGATGCTTCAGCCATGGGCAGGCAATGCACGGAGGGGAAGGGATTATGCTACTTGAGGCTGCTGTAGGCGCTGTTGTCGGAAAATTGCTGGACGGTCTCCTCAAGCCGCTCATTGCAGGCCATGAAAGGAAACGTGTACAGGAAGCCTCCCAAGCTGCGTTGCGGCGCGCTGTCGCGGCATTTTCCAAACGCTATCCAGAACTGACCACCACGAGTGCTGATGAAGAATTCCATGAGCGCATCGTAGGTGTAGCCATGTTGAAGTTCCTCGCGCCAAGCCAAGCCCCTGAATCGGGGAAATTAGCCGAGGCCTACCATACACAAAACCCGCATGTGACGGTCCGGGAAGCGGCTACCGCATTCGACTGGCTACTCCAGGAGATCCACGGTGAGTTAGCGAAAGAGCCGGAGCTAGCGGATTTAGTGCACCTACAGCACTGCACTGCTACCTTGAGGAACACAGAGACGCTCCTCCCCTTCGCAGCAGACACAAATAGCACGGTCCATGAAATTAGGCGGATGCTTGAACGGCCCCTTTTCTCACCCGAAGCCCTGCCGCGCATCCGAGAGGTGTTCGGGCGCAAGTCCGCAGCGTTGCTCGAATGGCCGCAGTCCCTCTGCACCGGGGACTGGATTGATCGCCCCGAGGAGCAAAAGCTGCACGATCTCCTGACGGATGAGGCGACCCGTCTCACGTTGCTGCTCGGGCCAGCGGGGTGTGGCAAGTCTGCGCTCATGGCGCGCCTTGCCAACAAGATTCGGTCGCAAGGCACGACGTTCCTCGCTCTTAAGGCGGATACGTTGTCACGGGAGGTCGGCACGTTGGCCGCTTTGCAGACAGACCTGGGAATGCCGGAGCCTTTGGGCGCCTGCCTCCAACGGCTGGCGGATGAAGGGCCTGTTGTCCTGTTCGTGGATCAGCTGGACGCCTTGTGCGAATTGATGGTGACCCGGCATTCGGAGCGGCTTTCCGTGTTACTCAACGTCATCCGCGAAGCGTTTTTCCTGCGCCACCGCAATCTCAAGGTCATCGTCTCCACACGCACCTTCGAGGCCAAGCACGACAGGAGGTTGTGCGATCTCATTGACTATGCCGAGCGCAAGGAGTCTCGCGAGGCGGTGGCCCGCGTCGAGTTGGGCGTGGTGCCGTGGGAGGCTGTCGAGGCCATTCTCACCCGGAGTGGAGTGGCGACACGAGGCTGGCCCGCAGAGCTTCGGCGCATGCTCACGACCCCGCAGCACTTGGACGTGTTTCTCAACTTCTTGAAGGATGCGCAGGACGTCTCGGCATTGACGGCTTACCCCCGGATGCTTGAGGAGGTCTGGCGACGCCACATCGAAGATGAGGAAGACTCCGCAGACCGGCAGGATTTGGTCATCGCCCTTGCCAAGGACCTTGCTGAAGATGAGGAGCTATGGGCGCCGGAGCTTCAATATTCTTCGAGGTGGTCAGGCGCCCTCAAAGGTCTCAAGTCCTCTGGCTTTCTGTGCACCGAAGGCTCCAAGGCGGTCCTCGGCTTCCGACATCAGACCCTGTTCGACTTCGCACGCTCAAAAGCGTTCCTGCGGCGCGAGGATTCGCTCTCGAATTACGTGTTGGGCAAGCAGACCAGCCTCTTTGTCCGGCCTATCCTTTGGAGCGCGTTGGGGCACCTTCGCGACGTGTGGCCGAAGCGCTACTGCGAAGAGTTCCGGAAGCTCTGGGGCGGAGTGGAGCGGAAGCATTTGCGCTTCCTTCTCATGGAATTCCTCGGCAGGCAGCAGGCCCCCATGCCGGAGGAACGCGGCTGGCTCCTGCCCTGTCTCGATGACCCGGCGCTTCAGGCCAAAGCCATGCAATCGATGGCGGGCAGCCACGGATGGTTTGACATCCTTGAGTCTGAGTTGTTGCCCCGCATGATGGCGGAGGGCGAAGCCAATGTCGGCCCCTGCCGCGTGCTACTGTTCGCAGCGCTTTCCTTTGCCCAGGCCCGCGTCGTTGCGCTGATCCGTCGGCAATGGCTTCCCCGCCCGGAGTTGGATAGTGAGACACTCTGGACGCTCCGGGATGCTCCGGCATGGGACGAGGCGACCATCAGCGTACTGGAAACCATCGTGGGGCGTATGGATGTCGCCGCCTGGCTCGTGGAGGACATCATCGGCAAAATTGCCAAGGTGGACCCCACTCGGGCGGCTACATTCCTGAAGACCCACCTAGACTTTGCCTTTGCGGAGATGGAGCGGGTGGAGAACCCGGAGTTTTCGGAGCTCCTGAAGGAGCGAGAAGGCTACTCCATCGTCAAGACAGTTGGCGTACACCCCGTGGAGTTCTGCCGAGTGCTCTTCCCCTGGTTCATCCGTGTTCTTGAAAGGGTATCAACCTATGAATGGCGGGACCACAGGTATCTTTGGCTTCAGTCCTTCCCGATAGATGAAGACCATGAACCCAGCCTGAAGAGTTACCCACTGCTCCATGCAATTCTAACGTCCATAACAGGCTATGCTCGAAAGGATTCCTCAGGATTCCTCGCACACTTGAAGGACTGGCAGATAAGTGACCGCATGTTGGTCCACCGCCTGCTCTGTCGAGGCTTGGCGCTTGTTGCTCCCCACTACCCGCAGGATGTATTGGCCTATCTCCTCGCGGATTCCCGGCGGCTCGCTGTAGGGAACATGCGTAATGCCTACTCCGGAACTCAAAGTGTTATCAGAGCGTTGGTCCCAGCGCTATCCCCGGCAGAATGCCTGCAGCTGGAGCAGGCGATCTACGCATGGACGCCTCATCCTTCCCAGCCAGATGATGACAAGCAAAGGGAGACAGAACGCAAGGAGTGGAATGAAGAAACTCGGCTCAGACTGCTCAACGCGTTTCCAGAGGCTTCTCGGTCTCCTGCACTTCGGCGGAAAATTCTCGACAGGCTCGCGGCGCATGGGCCGGTGCGCGACGAAGACTCCTCCATGCGCAGTGGATGGATTGGTTCACCCGTGAGCGCCGAGGAGATGGCTGGCCAAACGGACGACGAGATTGTCGACCTGTTCAAGCTCCTCCACGATGGCCAGGACCATCATCCCGAAGACTGGATGAAGGGAGGCAGCGTCGAGGCCTCGCGCGAATTCGAAAAGTTCGCGGAGAAGCATCAAGAACGCGCGATGGCGATCATTGAACGCTTCGAGCCGGGAAATCAGGAGCGCCCTGCCGCGCACGGGTTTCAAGGGCTGCACAAGGGCGGCCTGAACAAGGCACGCCTCTTCGACATGCTACGCGAGTTGCACCAAAGGGGCTTTGCTTCGAGCGACATCCGGCATGCGGCCGCATCGGTTCTAATGGACCGAGCACAGAGCGAGAAAGGACTGCCGGACGATATCTGCGGCATCCTGCGCGGCTGGCTGGCGCAGCATGAAGACGCTTCTGAGCAGGAGCCTACCGAGACGATAGAGCATGGCATCCTTTGGGATTCCATGCGGATGCACGCCCTCACTACCAACAGCATGTTGTTGGATTCCGTTGCCCTTGGGTACATATGCCGGGAGAACCCGGTGTATCCGGAATGGCTCCAGGCACTTGAGGAAGCCTTGACCGGGCCGACGAATACGCGGAGCTGGGTGGCGTCGGTCCACACGCTGCGCTACCTCGGCCGGGGGGAGCGCGCGCAGGCGGCGGCATTTGTCACCGCCCTCCTGGCCAAGCATCCCAACATGAGATGCAGTGTTGAAGGCGCAATACTGCTGGCCCATGCGCACTGGTGGGGAGAAGACGGCGTCGTTGCCGGATGGTTTGCCGACATGCGCGATGCCGCCAGCCCATTCACCGACCAAGCCTTCGGCGAACTTGTGTCGCTCCGGCACCTTGCCCGACCAGAGGACACCTGGTGCGCTGAACAGGTTCAGGCCACTCTCGACGGCAACGGTGCCGACCCCGATCGTTTGGCCCTGTGGCGGCTCGGCTGTGTCCATACCGCCGCCCATTGTTGGAAGGGTGAGGAGACTCGGCATCGGGCCACGGTACTGTTGGAGCAGCTTGGCCCGACTGCGGATGAAGTCACCGCCAAGGCGCTATTGACCACCTTCCGGCTGGCAGACCCCCTGCCGCTGGATGCGTATTCGGAGAGGCTTTTTCAATTGATTTTGGGGGCACCTCACCTTCTGGAAAAGGGGCACGAGCATTTCCTCGTGGAGGCCTTGTCCGCTGCTGTCGAGTGGCGTCCGGATCTGGTCTGGGGCATTTGCCATCGCATCGTAGCCATGGCAGGCATCCAGTTGGGAGACCATAGAACCCGTTGGCCGCTTGAGTCGGAGCACCTCGTTGGCATCGCGCTGACCCTGCATCGCCTCGCCGACTTCATGGAGAAGGGACTTGCCTTGTACGAGGACATGCTTGAGTTGGAAGCGCATGGGGCCAAGGATGCCCTGCGGGACATTGACCGACGTGTCCTGACGTAGGCAATTTCCTGCGGCTATCGTAGATTCTCTGCTTGTTCTGGAACTGCGGACAACACCTCGTCGGCAGTGAACCACCCATTTGCGACGACATGCGCCTGGGCCGAAGAGGGGTCAGCCGAATAGGCCACGAGCGCCAAGCTGGATTGAGCGCGGCTGCAGGTCACATAGAACAGGCGTCGAGTGGTATCCACGGAGGTTTCCTTGCCCGCTTGAACGTTCTTGATGTCGGTGGCCGTGGGTGCTTTGGCGCCAAACAACTTGTCAAAACTAAACCGAAAACCGCGGGCCTCCTCATCGTCCATAATGACCATGACGCGTTCGAACTCCAACCCCTTGACCCCCTGATGGGTATCGAATGGAGCCTCGTGCGCCACGTATGCGGCATACTGCTCTATCTCCGTGAATGAGCAATTGAGGAGCGAAACAAGTGCCGCAATCTTTTCGCTGACAGGATCCGCTTCGACGTCATCAGGGGTTTCTGGCTGTGAAGCTTGCAACGTAGCCAAGGCGGCTTTGAGGTTGTCCGGCACCTCAAAAAGATTGGTTTCAACGATGCTTGCTGTGATTGCTGCGCAGGTGGGGTGGCCATTGACCCAAAGGGCCATCACGCTGTCGACTGCTGCCTGGGCAACGCGAAGTTGCGCTATCGGATTCTCATGGTTTTTCAAGGCGTCCTTGCGAAGCAGTGGTGAGTGCTCTCGCACCAGCTTGGCCGTCGCGAACTTGTCAGCCGTCTGCTGGACCTGGGCCTTGACGAGCGGCAGGATGGAATGAGTGAAGAAACGTGTTGGTGCAAGACTGCCATCGAGAAGTCCGGTCCGGTATTCTTCGACAGAATACAACGATTCGAACAAGTTGAGAAATCCCATTCGCCGGGCTGCCATGCGATGTTCCAGGGTGAGGATTTTGCATTTGCTGGCAATGGTCCAATCCTGGTCGCCTGTCAGTCCCGCCATGTGGTCTCGGACTTTCTGCTCCAAGGCAGGTTTGTTGGGCACATCGATTGGAAACACAAAAAGCCGCGCCCAGCCTTCCGGGCTGTCGTCGCGCGGTTCCTGTTTGTGGGCATCAGCGCCATCACGGATTTGATTGATGAGCTGCACAATGCGTTGTGGACAGCGGTGATTGAGCTTCTTCTCGGGCCGCCCCCAGCTCTCTGGTATCTCTCGTTCAATCCGTTCCTTGCCGTCCGCATAGATGCGTTGCATCGTGTCACCGATTAGGCCGAGGCAAAAGCGGTCGGCATGGGCCTGCTGCACCACGAAGAGGGCGTCAATGAGCGCGCGGCTGGTGTCCTGGCTCTCGTCAATCAACAGAAACGGGAACTTCCCAACGAAGATGCGCTGCATGAGCGGTTTTGTGAGCAGGAAATCCGAGAATATTTTAACGACTTCACTGTGGTTTAGCGAATTCCGTTCCCGGTTGTCACCGTTGGGGTTGTATACGAATGTTTTGGTGTCAGCGAGCCGGTCCAATCGCCGCTGCTTGGATTCGATCTGGGTTTGGCGGGCGATCGACGCTTTGCCCGCTCGGCCCTTTGCCTCGGCGGCTTGTAACTCGGCGATCTCGCGCGGGAGGTTGTCCTTCAGCCAGGCGCGGATGTCGGAGTTGAAACCCTGGATTTGCGACCACGCGAAGCTGTGGATGGTGCGCACGACGAACAGCGGATCGTATTCGGTTCGGCGGGTGATCTCGTCGCAAGCGGCATTGGTGTAAGTGACGACGGCGATTTGTCGGCCGCGAAGGCGGAGAACATCCCGGTATGTCTTGGCCAGATAGTTCAGGGCGTTCACCAGCGAACGTGTCTTGCCCGACCCGGCGCCGGCAAAGAGGAAAAAACTGGTGGGGTTCTCAAGGCTCAAGTAGCCGGCCAGTTCATCTTCAACGTGATCGTCGAGCGTGACGTTTGAAGTAGTGGCAGGTGTGTTCACGCCGAGGCCTCCGCAGGAGCTTCGTCTGCTGGCGGCGCATCCCTGTTTTCTGCGATCTGCGCGAGACCAAGCTCGACCTGCTCTCGCTCAAGTTGGGCAGCCAGCCAGAGCAGCCCGTCTTTGATATAGGCCGGTGGCTTCAGGGACGCGGAGTCTTTGATTTTGAGCAGATCCAAGGCGAATTCGGCTTTCCCCCCACCTTCGAGTGCCTTCTTCAGGGCGATGCCCAGAGCAGCCAGGTCGGCGCTATTCTTGATGGCCTTGCGGAATTTATTAATGAGTCCGGTCCCCGGCAACGTTTTGAACAGGTCGATATTCGCCATCACTATCGCGTCTTCCAAGGTGTAGGACAGCGCCTCGGCGGTTACGCCTTTGAACGTCGCGGAGATGGGCGACTGGTAGGCCACGCGCACCGAGAATCTCTCATCGGCGTAGACTTTGACCTTCTCATCTTCGGGTTTGTCGAGGAGGGGGTCAAGGTCTGTGATAGCGGGCCACCATTTTCGAAGGGTTGTATTGCGGGTTGTGTAGCCAGCGTTCCGAACCGGCGGCGCGGGGATTCCGTCGATGTCGCATGAATCGATGTCGGTGATGACCAGCGTGGTGAGCCCGATCTTCTCGATCAAACTGCGCATCTTGTGGGCATGGCTGCCGCCGATCTCAAGCCAAGTGATGTAGCTCTCCTTAAGCTTCTCGAACTCCGGGCGGAAGTCTACAAAATGGGGGACGAGGATGCGTTCGGCCGACCCCTCAATCAAAACGGCCGCATCGGCAAAGAACAGGTCACAGTGGGTGACGCGCAGGTAGCGTGTCACAAAGCGCTTGGTGTCCGGGGCGTCACCGAACGCGTCTTCCAGATTGACAACGCAGGAGGTCGGGATGGCTTTGCCACCGCCTGGTAGGCGCCGGAAATAGCGGAGCGATTCAAACTTGCACTCGTGAGCGATGTGGCTGGAATGGGTGCTGACCACTAGCTGCGTCACAAAATGTGAGTTCTCACCGAGGTCGGGGTGGTTGCGCAAAATCTTGTGCGCCTGGCGGATGAAAACCTGCTGCACCTGGGTGTGAAGATGCGCTTCGGGCTCTTCGATCAGCACTAAATGCAAAGGTGGAATGATCGTGTCGTCGGCAGCCTTGTACTTGGCCTTACCCAACCGCATCCAGCTGTCGCGAAACGCCATTAGGCGAAAAACCATGGAAATGAGGTTCTGGTAGCCTAGCCCGTTGGAGTCCTCCGGAAGATATAGAGCCGTGGTTTTCCCGCCATCATTAATAGGCACGGCGAATTGCACAGCGGCATCGTGGTTCAAACCTTCAACGGGGCGCAACCGTGTCGAGATGTCCAACTTCGGATCCGTGACTCCCGGATAGCCGAGCGTGTGCATCTCCTTGAGTGGATTCTTGAAGCCGTGGTTCAAGCGTAAGTTGAAGGCCTTTTGAGCTTCCTCAATCGCTTTGAGCGCAACAAGGTCTTCCGCGTCCGGGTTCTCGCAGGGGTCGAGATGGCGGGCATAGTACTGGCGGAGCTGCGTTGACAGCTTCCGCGATCCACTGACGCCACCGGTGGCGTCTTCGTCGCTGTCTTCACCGGGTACGCCGAAACCGCGTTGAGCGCTGATCTCGTCGATGCGGATGAGCCCACGAAACGGGTTGCCGTCAATGGGGTCGCTCCCATTGAGCAGCTGCGGCTTGGCCCTGCCATGCTCCGGATCGACGCAGGCGGCGGGGTCGAGCACGTAGGCCCTGACCGTGAAGGAAGCGGTCAGCTTGCGTTGTAGGAACTCGACAAGGTCCTGAGGCCAGATGGCCACCTGGAAGTCTGCGGCGGCCCCGCCTTGTTTTGCGGCCTGATCCGCACCGACCATTTGCAGTGTCAGCACTTGCGCTCGTGCGGTCACAAATTCCTTCTGCAACTGTGCGGAATCCTTCGGCTCCAGGCGCATCCGCACACCGAGCCGTCCGCCATCCCAATCGAGAGTCGGAAGGATCCTCTGGACGTAGTGCACTTCGTCTTTGGCAACCTGGAGCCAGACATCGAGGAACGGTAATACTGAATCCCATTCGGGAACTGGTAGCTCATCACCTGCGGCATGCGCCGCTTCCCACGAATTTCCCATCTCTTTGATTGTCGGCCAATGGGCAAGCGTGAAGTCGTTTATGCAAAATCTGGAGCGCTCACGGTCGGCGAGGAAATAGCGTAATGCTGTCATTGCAGAAGTTTTTCCGCTATTATTTGCACCAACAAATACGGTCTTTCCTGGTGACAGGCCAACCCTCGCCGAAAGCAATTTTCGGAAGTTTGCAATTTCAACAAATTCGATATGCACTCTTTCCCCCTCTCAACATGGCAGGCGTAGTATCAGCAGGTCATACGCGGCAGCACGGTCAGACGCTGTGCCTGAACGCCACTGGCCTTGGCGGTGTTGGCACCCATCCGATTTTAAGTTCTCCAAAGCAATTCTGCTAAATTTGCGTTATCGTCAACGACGTAGACGCGTGGAGGCTGCCTGCTTAAGCGGCGTCGCTAACAGCCCCAAGCACCCTGGAGCCCGAGCGAAAGTCGCCGCTCCCCCTCGCCGTCGCATGAACACACTCCACGGCGCGCCAGGTCACGCGGTCACAGGAAGCGCATGGCGCGACCTTTACCGCGTGACCTGGCGCGCGGTATCATCCCACACGACGGCGAGGGGGAGCGCTTCGCGCCGACTTCCCGTGCGCGCACTCGTCTGCGCACCATGACCACGCACTGGCGCGCGCACTCTTCCTATCTGATCTGACCCGCGAAGCATCCACTGCGTCCGGTTTTGTTGTCGCGCCTACCGTGACAACAAAACCGGACAGGATTCCTCCTGGAGCCTCTTCGTCTCATCATCCTTTTCTGCCTGGCCGCATAATTTTCTTCCGTGCCCCTCCTCGCCGGACTTGCTGCGGGTTCTTCTGACGTGCGACGCTCATCTTTGCATCTGTTTCGTTTTGGGCTTCGGAGCGTTGGGCTCTGTGAACGACCGCCTGCCAGACGGGATGGCTGAAACCGCCCACCAACAGTTGTGGGGTGACCATGAAGTTGCCTCACTGGGTTCTGAATCGCTCGCATTCCGCGAGCAAAACCACCGGATGGTCCAATCCGAAACCCTGCTGCAAGAGGAGACGCAGCGCAACATGGAACGGCGGAGTTGCTACCGCCGGCGCCAGGACAAGCCCTGGCGTATATGCCGAAAATTCGGCGCGCAGGCCCAGCCTGTAGAAAGAGCACACTACTCAACTGAAGAAGCGGCGGAAGGGATCGGAACGGGAGGGATGCAAGCGAGATGGGAACGAACAGATGGCCAAAATCATTGCACGGGCAAGCGGAGGCACTGCTCGGCGGCGTCCGTGCAATCGGGCGCAAGAAAGGCTCCGTGGATCAGCGTTTCATCCGAGGCATTGGCGCGTGGGACGTATACCGCCGCGACATTCACCGCTTCGTTGAGTTCCTGCAGCGAACTGGGCAATGCGACCTGCGCCAAGCGCTGCGCGTCTCCGGCTATGTTCGCACGTACATCGCAGGTCGTGGCCAGGCGCTGCGCGATGCTGGCGGCTCTTTCCAAACCATCGAGCGTGAAATTTCCGCGCTCACAAAGCTCTCACACGCGCTCGATGTGTACACCGAACGCCACGGCGGCGAGTCGGCGGCGGATATTCGCACGGTTCTGTCTGAAGAGAAGGCGCACTGGCGTACAGAACTGGCGGCACGATCCGCCGGATACACGACTCGCGCGTATCCCGACCCGGAGGGGCTCTACGCGGCCATTCCTGACCCTGCTCTGCGCCTGCAAGCTCGCCTCATGGGTGAAACCGGCTGTCGCGCGGAAGGCGTTGGCGCTCCGGCGCGCGGGAGCAATCCGCTCACGGCCGCAAACCTTCTCGGATTCGGAACAGACCCGATCTCGGGCGATGCCGTCGGCTGCATCACGGTCACGGAGAAAGGCGGCAAGCAGACCGAGCACTTCGTGGATCCGGC
The DNA here is from genome assembly GCF_900188225.1 of Humidesulfovibrio mexicanus. Classification (NCBI taxonomy): domain Bacteria; kingdom Pseudomonadati; phylum Thermodesulfobacteriota; class Desulfovibrionia; order Desulfovibrionales; family Desulfovibrionaceae; genus Humidesulfovibrio; species Humidesulfovibrio mexicanus. The sequence goes on from NZ_FZOC01000001.1 coordinate 803,232, forward strand.
AACGTACCGTGAGCTCACAGACTACATTGCGGAGCACGGCCTGCTCGCCTCACCGTACCGCACGTTTCTTCGTGCGGTCGAAGCGGCGGCGCGGGCGACGGGACAGTATGCGCCTGGCCGGGGCACCCACGGGCTCAAGCACAGTTTCGCACAGTCGCGCATGCACGAAGCCGTCGAGTCCGGCATGTCGCACGAAGAAGCCATGCAGACCGTGGCGAACGAGATCGCGCACAACCGCATGGACAGCGTTGATATCTACATGAGGTAGTAGGTGCCGAAGCTCGCGATACATCCCTCCGGCTTGAACACAGCGAAAGAGCGCGCTCGCGCCCTGCGCTGGCTCTCCGGCCTCGCCGAGAAAGACCGCGAACGCATCCTCACCGATGCCTTCAGCGCATGCGCGACGGCCACGCCAGCGACTCCGTACGTCGCGTTGCTCGGCGCCATCCGCCGCTTCGGCTTTGACACGGTCCGTCGGCGCGGCTTCCGTGCCGCCGGCCCGGAGCAATTCGAGAATTTCCAGCGCGTGCGCGAGTCCCGCGCCCGGAACCTGCGGAACGAGCGGCCTTCTCCTTTGCGCGACAAAGTGCTTCACAGGTGGGCGCTGGTGCGGGAGCTTCACGGGCAGGGACTCGGTTTCAGGCTCATCGCGCGCTACTTCTCGAAGCAACTGCGCATTTCAGTCTCCGCGTCATACCTGCGCAAAATGTGGCGGGAGCTTGAGCCCGCCACTGAAAACGGCCAGCCGCAGCAGTAGCTGCCCGGTCGCCAGCGGTGCCCTCCTTCGCCATTTTCATCCTTCTGCTCGCAGCTTTTGCGCTGCTGGCGTTCTTCACCGTGGCCTTCATCCTGCGGCGCGCCCTGACGCCTGATTTCCCCGCAGCTCACCCTCCCGAACACTCTCTCAAAGGGCGTACAGTTCCTCCCCCGGCCAAACGCCACCAACACATTGCGCATTCTCCGCGCAAACGCTGGCGCCGTACGCCGGGCATGCAGTCTGGCTTGCCGCCGCCAACCGTCTGGGCAGGCTGAACAAGCCCCTCTGCATGTTCCGATGCCTGACGCGCCGCTGGCGTCGTCGTAAGCATGGGAACGCAAGCTCCTGTTCGTTTGCCGTGATTTGGAGTGATGGAGTTGTTTGCCCTTCGCCTGCTCTGGCAACGACCTGTAAATTTCTTTTCGAGAGTTCGGAAATAGCCAGGAATTCAAGGGACTCGAAGTTCTCGAATATAGACTGCAACCGGCTTGATTTTCGAAACATATTTCGAGAGACCATGGATCCCTTTCACCCGAACACCGGAGGGACCATGATCAAACGCCTCACGCTCATCACACTCGCGCAGGCAATCATCCTGCCTTGCTTGTCCCGACGGACAGGCAAGCCGTGCCGCTCTGAAATTTCGCGGCAACTTCTCCTCAATCAGACGGGAGGCGGCATCCAATTGGTTGGCTGCCTGGACCCTCAAGGCCGTGCGCACCGGACTGCTGTGCGCGATGTGCTCTCGGTCCAGCGTAGACTCATCGTTCATGCGGAGGTGCTCGGCGGCGCGGGGCGTGTCTGGCGCGAACTCGAAGCGTTGGCGCCTGTCGCTTTCTCTCTCGATGCCACCGGCTCACCGTACCAGTTCGTTTCGCTCGGCAGCAGGGACGCGGTGGAACTCATCGGCGCGTGGCCGTCGCCCAACGGCGACATCACCGCGATGCTGCGCCCAATCTGCGGCATGCTCATCTCCGCTGCAGATTCGGTCGTGCCGCCGTTCCGCCAGATCGGCCATTTGTGGCCCCACGGCGATTTCGCGAGGCCGAGCGGCTCTCTCGTCCTGTCCTTCGCCCGCCGTCCCGGCATGCTCTTCGCCGCGAGGTATCCGCTGGAGCTTGCGGCGAAAGTCATCGTGCGGAACCGCAATGTCTGGGGTGAAGCCTGGGAGCCCGAAGCGCCGACCGACGGGAACCGGCACTCGGCCTTGTTGATGGCAGGGCAGTACATGCCGCGCCCGCACGTGCCACTCACCGCCGAGATTCTCCGTGAAGCCGCGAAGTCGAAGCCTGTCGAAGACCTGGAGACGTGGTGGCACGACTGTTCCATCTGGCACGCCGTAGGCTGTCCGCGCTGGCGCAATGGCCGCAACCTGTCGGGCGTCCTTGTTTCGAACGACGATCCCTGTATTCGGCATCTGCTCATGACCAAGAATGGCGAAGACTCCGCAGCGGTGCTGGTCCGTTAGAGGCGTTCTCTGGCAGGGCCGAGGCCTTCTCGGCCCTGCCGACACATGCCGCCGCCGGGGAGGGCATCATGTTGATGTTTTTTGGAGACACCCCCGCATTTCTGCTTGCTAGATTGTTTTTCGCAGCGGACGTTCGGGCTGCCAATTCGCGTTTCTCAAATGGAGGAAACCGGGTTGGCCGTCTCGCCGCGCAACAGCAGCACCACCAGCGAAAAGAACACGAGCCAGAGCATCATCTCCGGCCCGTTCTTCACGTTCCGCGCCGCTGCTGCATACTGTGGCTATCAGCACCCCGACTCCTTCGCGCGGATGCTGCGCGAAGAAGAAATCTCCTTGCCGGCATGCGGTCCGCGCCGCAATCGTTATGCCCGCTCAACTCTGGACGACTTCATGTCCGCTCCTGACGCCTTCCGCGCCACTCGTTCTGCGCGGGTTCGTCGTCATGTGCCGAAACCTGTTTCCATAGACTGAGGAAGGAGCTCTATGGCAGTTTGTCAACGCAAAGATGGCAGGTGGCAGATCACGTACCGCGACGGCGAGCACGTACGGTCGAAGTCGTTCCCACCAGGCCGGGAAGGAAAGCGCCAGGCAAAGGCATTCGCGGGGGAAATCGCAACACGCAAGGCGTTGCGCGAAGAACTCGTAGATGTGCAGCCCCAGGTGGTCTACTTGCAAGACCTCATGCAGTCCTGGGTCACAGCGAAGAAGACGAATGGCCTCAAGCAATGGGTCCGGGATTGGATATCCGTGTTCAACGCCGTTTTTCTTCCCGCCCTCGGCAGGACTCCGGTTCACTTGCTCACGCAGGATGCAATCCTCGATGTCGTGAACGAACACTACGAACACAAGGCCCAGGCGACACGCAATCGGTACATCGGCTACCTCAAGACCGCCCTGAACATCGGGGTTAAGCGCAAAATCATTCAGGTGAGCCCACTTTCAGAATTTGTGAAGGGCGAAGAGCCGAAGCACGAGTCCTCGCTCACGCTTGAAGACCTGGATCTCATCATCGCGAATGCGCCGACGCACCTCGCCTGGGCGATCCAAGTGGCGTGGAACATCCCCTGTCGCCCCGGCCTGGACCTGTTCTCACTGACGTTTTCAAGAAACGTGAAGTGGCAGCGCGGTGGCGTGCGGGTGTATCATCGCAAGGTGAGAAAATGGGTGTTCGTCAGGTGCTCCGACGAGTTCATGCAGGCGCTGGAGGAGCGACGGCATTTGCATAAGAGTGGACATCTCATCGAATATCAAGGCAATCCGGTTGCCGACATCGGCACGGCCTTCAGCAATGCCGCCAAGCGTGCCGAGTTGGATTACGATGTCTGCCCGTACGACATCCGGCACCTTTGGATCACGACAATGCTCGACAAGCAGGTGGAGATTTCCGCCATCGCCCATTTGGCCGGCACCAGTGTGCGCATGATCATAAAAAACTACTACGAACCGCATTCCTCGGAGACGGAAAAGGCGGCCGCACTGTTGCCGAAGCTCGGAACCGCGCAGGAGACGCCGCTGCGGTTGGTTGACCGTGTCAGGCCGGTTCAGGTGGCATGAGGATTTGACACGGCAAAGATGAAGGGGCTTGCCTTTGCGGAGGCAAGCCCCTTCAT